>JBGSLP010000072.1:0-41143 GCA_041740655.1 Alphaproteobacteria bacterium | reverse complement strand
CTTTTCCGCGACGCGAACATCCCCGATTTCGAGACGCCCGGCGCGGCCGTGCGCGGCATCATGCAGTTGGCCCGCCATGGCCGGGCGCAGGCTGAATTAATGCATACGCCGCCCGCCTGGCCCGCCGACATGCATTTCGATGCGGAGGCGGTCGATATCAGCATCGGACGCGCGTTGAAAGAGGGCCGCAAGCTGATGAGCGAGCCAGAGGCCAAGGCCGTGCTCGCCGCCTATGGCATCCCGACGGTGCCGACGCGCATCGCGGCGACACCCGAAGCTGCGCGGAAAGCCGCAGAAGAATTGCTGCGCGACCACACCTCGATTGTGGTGAAAATCCTCTCGGCCAACCTCTCCCACAAATCCGACATTGGCGGCGTGCGCCTCGATCTGCGATCGGCGGATGAGGTCGAAAACGTCACGCGCCAGATGCTCGCCGACATTAAGGCGAAACGGCCCGATGCGACGCTGGACGGCGTCACGGTGCAGCCGATGATCACCCGGCCCGACGCTTATGAACTCATTCTGGGCATCACAGTCGATCCGACCTTCGGCCCCGTGATCCTGTTCGGTGCTGGCGGCACAGGTGTCGAGGTCATCGGCGACACTGCGATGGCGCTGACGCCGCTCGACCTGATGATGGCGACCGACCTCATCGGGTCGACCCGCGTTTACAAACTTCTGAAAGGCTTTCGGGATAAGCCGCCGGTTGATTTGGCAGGCCTCGCGCTGTGTCTCGTCAAACTCAGCGCGCTCGCCACGCAACACCCGTCGATCCGCGAGTTGGATATCAACCCGCTCCTCGTCGATGACAAGGGTATGATCGCGCTCGATGCGCGTATCCGGGTTGAGGACACCGCAAAACACCCCGCGCCGCCTCCCGCGATCCGGCCATATCCTGCGCGATGGGAGACCACCCAAAAGCTACGCGATGGCCGCGACGTGCTTATTCGCCCCATCCGCCCGGACGATGAGCGCCACTACGCCGCCTTCATGGCGAAAGTCACGCCCAGCGATATGCGCCTTCGCATGTTCACGCCCATCGACGAGTTTACGCATGAGTTTCTTGCCCGGCTGACCCAAATCGATTATGGGCGGGAAATGGCGTTCATCGCCCTGCGCCCGGCGACGTACGGCGACCCTGAAATGCTCGGCGCCGCCCGCTTTTTCGCCGATCCGGATTACGAGCATGCCGAATATGCGATCCTCGTGCGCTCGGATTTGAAGGGGCAGGGCCTCGGCTGGGCGCTGATGCGACACCTGATCGATTATGCCCGCAGCGAAGGCTTGATCGAGATGCGCGGCAACGTCATGCACGAAAACACGACCATGATTCACATGTGCCGCGAGCTTGGCTTCAGCGTCGAGCAAACGCCGGACGATACAACGCTCTATTCCGTCGTCCTCGATTTAAAGTCAGCGACCGCGGAGCCTACGCCCGCAGCCGCTTCAAGCCACCAGATCAAACCAGCTTGGGGTGGACTTATGCCCAACTGGTTCAGCCGAAAAACAACTGGAATTACGGATTAAACCACCGTGCCGAATAGTTTGCCGATGCCAGCGGTGATCGCCAGCGCGAGTGCGCCCCAGAACGTCACTCGTGCCGTCGCGCGCCAGATATTTGCGCCGCCGGCTTTTGCCCCTATTGCGCCGAGAAGCGCGAGAAAACCGAGCGAAGCAAACGATACGAGCGTCATAAGCATGTTCGCGGGCGCCAAGGCGACCATGAGCAATGGCATCGCCGCGCCCACCGCGAACGTGACCGCCGAAGTCAGAGCCGCCTGCACAGGCCGCGCGGTGGTGATTTCGGAAATGCCAAGCTCGTCGCGGGCGTGAGCGCCGAGCGCGTCCTTCGCCGTTAATTGCTGCGCGACTTGTCGGGCCAGCGTCACATCCACGCCGCGTTTTACATAAATTTCAGCAAGCTCATCAAGTTCGCCATCGGCATCTTCCGCCAATTCCTTGGTCTCGCGCGCCAGATCGGCCCGCTCCGTATCCGATTGCGAACTCACCGACACATATTCGCCCGCCGCCATCGACATGGCCCCTGCCACCATCCCCGCGACGCCCGCGATCAACACGTCGCTTTGCGTGGCAGTGGCGGCCGCGACGCCCACAATGATGCTGGCGGTCGAAATGATGCCGTCATTCGCGCCGAGCACGGCCGCGCGCAACCAGCCAATGCGGTCGACAAGATGGTTCTCCGGGTGTTGGCGAAGACGGCTCATTTCGTACCCCTTGAATCAGATCCGCCCAAGCAATAAAGAAACACAGAGAGCGATCATGATCGCAGCGCGTTATCGACTGTTCTCAATAGTTCTCTCCGTCGTTTTTCCGTCAAAGCGCTCTGTCGAGGCCTGGGCGTCGGCTTTCTTTGCCGCGACGAACCCATCGCGGTGTCTTGGCGGGCCATAGATGGTGTAAAGCCTTAGGGGCTTATCTCCGGTGTTGATTACATTATGCCGCGCGCCGGCTGGCACGACGATGGCGTCATCACCCTTAACTTTGGTGCGCTTGCCGTCGATCACAACCTCGCCCTTGCCCTTTTCCACGCGGAAAAACTGGTCTCCGTCGGCGTGTACTTCCTCGCCAATGTCCTCGCCCGGCGCTAACGACATCAGCACCACCTGAATGTGTTTGCCGGTGTAGAGAACGCGGCGGAAATCGTCATTATCTTCGGTCAATTTTTCAATGTCTTCGACAAAGCCCTTCATGGCGGTCTCTCCGTTGTTGCGAAGCCTCTAACAACGCTCAAAGCACTGCGCGCGCTATGACATAAATCAAATGGCAAAATCGACTGGGCTTTGACATTGCGCAAAGTGGCCAAACTGGCGGTACGTCATGCTCCTGAAAAGTTCAGGAGAATCAGGTCATGGCGCCAACTCAAGTCGGTACGCGCAGCTCGGGCGAATTTCACAAGCTTTTCATCGCGGCGTGGCTGCTATGCGCCGTGTTCTACTTCATCCAATATGCGCTCAGGTCCGCGCCTGGCGTGATGGTGCCGGAATTGACTACGGCGTGGAATTTAAATGCGCTCGGCCTCAGCTCGCTGCTCGGCGTTTATTTCTTCACTTATGCCACGTTCGCGCTGTTCGCGGGCGCATCGCTCGACCGGTATGGCGCGAAGTGGACGATCCCGGCGGGCATCGCTTGTCTGGCCTTGGGAACGGTTTTGTTTGGCTGGGGCACTGTCACAGAGGCCTACATTGGCAGGCTGTTGCAGGGCGCAGGCTCGGCATTTGCATTTGTCGGCGCGGTGTATCTCGCGGCGCGCGGGTTCCCGGCGCGTTTCCTGGCGACGGCGGTTGGCGCGACGCAAATGTTCGGCATGCTGGGCGGGTTCGCCGGGCAGTTCGCCGTCTCGCCGCTCGTGCACGGCGTTGTCACCTGGCAGGATTTCTGGCTTTATTCCGGCGCAGTTTGCGCGGTTCTGGCCGTCATCACATTCTTTGCGACGCCAACTGAGTCCGATCGCACGCCGGCCGGGCGAGGCTCGCTGCTGCAAATGTTCGCGCCCTACAAAATCGTCCTTTCCAATCCGCAATCCTATCTGTGCGGCTTTTGCGCGGGGCTGTTGTTCCTGCCCACAACAATTGGCGACATGATCTGGGGCGTGCCGATGCTTCAGCAGGGGTTTGGAGTCGATCACGCAACGGCGGTTAATCGGGCAGCCATGATACCGCTCGGCTGGGTCTTTGGCGCGCCGATCCTGGGCTACATCGCCGACCGGATGGGCCGCCGTAAACCCGTGCTGATCGTCAGCGGTTTCGCCATGCTCGCACTTGCCGCCGCCATCCTTTATCTGCCGCCGGAAATTCTGCCGCCCTACCTCGGCGGGTTCCTGTTCGGCTTCGCGTCTGGCGCCGCCATGATCCCTTACGCCATAATCAAGGAAGTCAATCCGGACGGCGTGAAAGGCAGCGCGACGGGGGCGATGAATTTCCTGGTCTTCACGCTCAGCGCGATTGCCGCGCCTTTGGCTGGATGGGCGTTGCAGAAGATATCGCGCGGCGCGCCGCTGGATCTGCAGGACTTCCAGCAATGGGGCCTCTTGGGCCTTGCCGCCATCGCAGTCGGCATCGTGCTCGCATTCTTTCTGAAAGAAACAGGCTCCGCAGCGCACGCGCCGCTCATTGTCATCCCGCCAATTGGCGCACCCGTCAAAGTTTAAGGTTAAGCGGCTCCTGGAGATAACGGCATGACCATACAGACCCGCGATATGACCCCTATAATCGATATCACCCACGAGAAGGGCACCGGCCCGGCGAGGGTGAACCGACCAATCTATGTCAGCCTTCTGCCGCCCTGCAATAACGCTTGTCCCGCTGGCGAGGATATTCAGGCCTGGCTCGACCATGCGCAGGCTGGACGGTTTCAGAAGGCTTGGCTGAAACTTGTCGAGGATAACCCGTTTCCCGCCGTCCATGGGCGCGTCTGCTATCACCCCTGCGAAACGGCCTGCAACCGCAAAGACCTCGACAGCGCGGTGAGCATCCACGCGGTCGAACGGTATCTTGGCGATCTGGCCTCCGAGCAAGGCTGGAAAGTGCCCGTCGGGAAGCCCACGGGCAAGCGCGTGCTAGTGGTGGGCGCGGGACCGAGCGGACTTTCGGCGGCCTATCACCTCCGGCGGCTGGGTCATGCGGTGGAAATCCACGACGCGGCGCCGATGCCGGGGGGCATGATGCATTTCGGCATTCCGGCCTACCGGCTGCCGCGCGCAGACCTCATGCATGAGATCAAACGCATCGAAGAGATGGGCGTGAAGATCGTTCTCAACCACAAGGTGGAGGACGTGGCCGCCGAGAAACAAGCGGGCAATTTCGACGCTGTTTTTATCGCCATCGGCACGCAGATTGGCAAGCGCATCGACATCCCGGCGCGGGATGCGGGTCGCGTGCTGACCGCCGTCAGCCTGCTGCGCAGTACTGAAATGGGCGCGGCGCCCAAGCTTGGCCGCCGGGTAGCGGTTTACGGCGCAGGAAACACGGCGATGGACGCCGCCCGCACCGCTAAGCGTCTGGGCGCGGAGGAAGCCACGATCGTGTTCTTCAGCGACCGCGCGCACATGGAGGCCAACGCCTTCGAGGCCGAGGAAGCGCTCGCCGAGGGGATTAAGATCAAGTGGCTGTCCAGCATTCGCGACATCGGCCACGGGGATATCAAGGTCGAGATCATGGCGCTCGACGCGGACGGCAAGCCGCAGCCCACGGGCGAGTTTGAGACGCTGCAAGCAGACTCGGTGGTGCTCGCGCTTGGCCAAGCGGCGGATAGCGGCTTCCTAAGCAAGCTGACAGGCGTCGCATTCAAACCCGACGGCACGGTGATCGTTGCCCCTGACATGATGACCGGCGCGCCCGGCATTTTCGCGGGCGGCGATCTGGTGCCAGGCGACCGCACCGTGACCTCCGCTACCGGCCACGGCAAAAAAGCCGCTCGCAATATCGATGCCTGGTTGCAGGGTGAGAAGCGTACCGAGGCCGCGCTCGCGCCGCTCGTCAGCTTCGCCATGCTGAACCTGCCGATTTATGCCGACGCCGAGCAATCCTCCCAGATCGAAGCGCCCGTCGTGACGCGCCTCAAGGGCTTCACCGAGATCATGGGCGGCCTCAGCCAGCAAGCCGCGCTACACGAAGCCAAACGCTGCCTCTCCTGCGGCAATTGCTTCGAGTGCGACAATTGCTACGCCGCATGCCCAGAAGACGCTATCGAGAAGCTGGGGCCGGGCCGGGGCTACGAAATCCACTTCGATTTATGCACGGGCTGCTCCGTCTGTGTCGAGCAATGCCCATGCCACGCCATGGAAATGATCCCCGAACCCGCCGGAACCGCGACGAGCGTCCAAGCCGTCGTGAATGGCGAGGCGCAAGTGACCTCAAACGGAATAGGTGTGGCGTGATGAACTGGTTGACCGGAAAAGCGGCTGTTGCCGTCGTAGCGCCCGATGAGAAAATCACCGTAGCGATCCCCAAACCCGCTTTAAAAGCTGGCGTGAAAACCACGATCGACGGCAACACGGCGTGCGCGCACATCGCCTATCGCGTGAACGAGGTCTGCGCGATTTATCCGATCACGCCGTCGTCCACCATGGCGGAACTGGCGGATCAGTGGTCATCCGAAGGGCTGAAAAACATCTGGGGCAACGTGCCCGTCGTTCAGGAAATGCAGAGCGAAGGCGGGGCGGCTGGCACCGTCCATGGCGCGCTGCAAGCGGGCGCGATGACCACCACCTTCACCTCCTCCCAAGGGCTGCTGCTGATGCTGCCCAACATGTTCAAGATCGCGGGCGAACTGACCGCGACCGTGTTCCATGTGGCGGCGCGCTCGATCGCGACGCAGGCGCTGTCGATCTTCGGCGATCATTCGGACGTGATGGCGGTGCGGACAAGCGGCTTCGCGCTGCTATCCTCCGCCTCTGTGCAGGAAGCCCACGACCAGGCGCTGATCGCTCAAGCCGCGACTTTGGAGAGCCGCGTGCCGTTCATGCATTTCTTCGACGGCTTTCGCACCTCCCACGAGATCAACACGCTGGAGCTGATCTCGGACGAGCACATCCGCGCCATGATCCGCGACGATCTGGTGCGCGCCCACCGCGCCCGCGCGCTCAACCCGGAGAGGCCGTTCATTCGCGGCACGGCGCAAAATCCGGATACGTTTTTCCAGTCCCGCGAGACGGCGAACTCGTTTTATGCGGCGGTTCCCGGCATCGTCCAGGCGCAGATGGACGCCCTCGCCAAGCTCACAGGACGCCAATACCGCCTGTTCGATTATTACGGCGCGCCCGATGCGGAGCAGGTCGTCATCGCCATGGGCACAGGCGCTGAGACGGCGATGGAGGTGGCGCAGGCATTGCGGGCGAAGGGCGAGCGCGTCGGCGTGCTGCAAGTGCGGCTCTACCGGCCCTTTTCGGTCGAGCATTTTCTTGCCGCCTTGCCAGCGAGTTGCACGCATATCGCGGTGATCGAGCAGACAAAAGAGTCTGGCGCAGTTGGCGAGCCGCTTTACACCGATGTCGTAACCGTGCTCGCCGAAGCCGTCGCCCGTGGCAATCGCCGCGCCATGCCGATGGTGATCGGCGGGCGCTACGGCCTATCCTCGAAGAACTTTAACCCGGCGATGGCGAAAGCCGTGTTCGACGAGTTGAAAAACCGCGACCCGAAAAACAGCTTCACCGTCGGCATCAACGACGATGTGACCCACACCAGTTTGGCGGTAGACCCGAGCTTCACACTCGAGGCCGCCGACGAAGTCCGCGCGGTTTTCTACGGCCTCGGCGCAGACGGCACGGTTGGCGCGAACAAGAACAGCGCGAAAATTATCGCAGAAGACGCTGGCATGTTCGCGCAAGCCTACTTCGTTTACGACAGCCACAAATCGGGCGCGATGACGGTTTCGCATTTGCGGTTCGGGCCAAAACCAATCCGCGCGCCATATCTCATCGGCTCTGCGAGCTTTGTGGCTTGCCACCAGTTCAATTTTCTGGACAGGCAGGATGTGCTGCGCATCGCCGCGCCCGGTGCAACCTTTTTGCTAAACACGATCTATGGGCCCGACGAGGTGTGGGATCGTCTCCCCCGCCTTGTGCAAAGGCAGATCATCGACAAGCGGCTGAAATTCTACGTCATCGACGCGTCAAACGCGGCGCGCGAGGCGGGTCTCGCCGGATTAACGAACACCATCCTGCAAACCTGCTTCTTTGCCATCTCCGGGGTGATGCCACGCGACGAGGCCATCGACCAGATTAAGGCATCCATCAAAAAAACCTATGCGCGCAAGGGCGAGGCGGTGATCGCCAAAAACTTCGCCGCAGTCGATGGCGCCCTCGCCAAGCTGTTCCAAGTGCGCGTGCCGAGCGCCGTGACCAGCGCGTTCGACCAGCCGCCCATCGTGCCGAAATCCGCGCCCGCCTTCGTGCAGACTTTTACAGCGGTCGCTATGCGAGGGCTAGGCGACACGCTGCCGGTGAGCGCGATGCCGATCGATGGCACGTACCCGTCCGGCACGGCGGCGTATGAAAAGCGCAACATCTCGGATTTCGTGCCCGTTTGGGAGGCCGATCTTTGCATCCAATGCGGCCAGTGCAGCTTTGTCTGCCCGCACAGCGTGATCCGCTCGCGCAATTACCACGAGGACCAGCTCGCTGGCGCGCCCGCCGCGTTCAAATCGGCGCCCGTGAATGCGCGCGGCTATCCTGAAACGCGCTTTACGCTGCAATTTTATGTGGAGGATTGCACCGGCTGCGGGCTCTGCATCGAGGCGTGCCCAGCCCATAGCCCAACAGAGCCTGACAAGAAAGCCATCAACCTCGCGGAAAAAGCGCCGATCCTCGACGCCGAGCGCGTCAGCATGGCGTTCTTCGAAAAGCTGCCGGTGAACGACCGCGCGCGGGTGAACTTTGCCAACGTCTCGGGCGTGCAGTTTCTCGAACCCACGTTTGAGTTTTCCGGCGCCTGCGCGGGCTGCGGCGAGACGCCTTACCTCAAGCTTTTGTCGCAATTGTTCGGCGACCGCGCCATGATCGCCAACGCCACGGGCTGCTCCTCGATTTATGGCGCAAACCTGCCGGTGACGCCATGGACGAAAGATCGGGAGGGCCGCGGCCCGGCCTGGTCGAACTCGCTCTTCGAGGACAACGCTGAGTTCGGCCTTGGCTTTCGATTGGCGGCCGATAAGCATCTCGATCTGGCGCTGACGCTGCTCGACGATCTCGCGCCGATCGTCGGGCCGGAACTGGCGGCGGCAATCGCCAATGCGCAGCAAATCCAGGAATCTGACATCCGCAGACAGCGCATCCGAGTGGCGGAACTCAAAACCAAGCTGCTGAAAATCGACAGCGAACCGGCGCGCAACCTGCTCTCGGTCGTCGATCATCTCGTGCGGCGCAGCGTGTGGCTGGTCGGCGGTGATGGCTGGGCCTATGACATCGACTATGGCGGCCTTGACCACGTGCTCGCCAGCGGCCGCGACGTGAACGTGCTGATCCTCGATACGGAGGTTTATTCCAACACCGGCGGGCAAGCCTCCAAAGCGACGCCTCTCGGCGCCGTCGCCAAGTTCGCGACCGGCGGCAAGCGCACGGCGCGCAAGGACCTCGCGCTGCAGACCATGGCCTATGGCAACGTGTATGTGGCGCAGGTCGCCATGGGCGCTAACCCGCAGCACACTCTTGAGGCCTTCCGCGAGGCTGAGGCTTACCCCGGCCCGTCGCTCATCCTCGCCTACAGCCAGTGCATCGCCCACGGCATCGACATGCGCTTTGGCATGAAGCAGCAGGACTTGGCGGTGGCGAGCGGGTATTGGCCGCTGATCCGCTACAGCCCTGCCATGCGTGCCATTGGCGAGAACCCGTTCCGGCTCGACAGCCCGCGGCCCACCATCCCGTTCATGGACTATGCGAAAAACGAGATCCGCTACACGTCGCTGGCGCGCACCATGCCCAAGGTCGCTGCCGAACTGATGGCCCAAGCGCAAGCAGGGGCGACTGCGAAATATCAACAATATGAAGATTTGGCCGCAATCCACCAGGCCGGCGTCGCGGCGGAGCCACAGCAACACCCAAGCCCGGCGGTGAAGGCCAACGGCCACGCGCTCGCCGCCGCAGCGCTCATTGAGGGAGTCTGACATGGATCTCACCACGACCTATATGGGCCTGACCTTGCGCAACCCGCTGGTCGCGTCGGCCTCGCCGCTTAACAACGATCTTGGCAACATCCGCGCGCTGGAGGACGCAGGCGCGGGCGCGGTCGTGTTGCCCTCGATCTTCGCGGAGCAGATCGACGCCGAGATGCACCGGCATGACGCGCTGACGGGCGCAGGCGCCCTAAGCTCACCCGAAGCCTCAAGTTATTTTCCACCGCCAAACCCGCATAACATCGGCGCGGACCATTATCTGGAAATCGTGCGGGCTGCGAAAGCGGCGGTCAAAATCCCGATCATCGCCAGCCTCAATGCCGGAAACAAAGATAGCTGGGTCGAGCACGCTGCTCAGCTTGAGGAGGCCGGGGCCGACGCATTGGAGCTGAACATCTATCTGCTGCCCACGGACATCAGCCTCTCAGGCCGCGACATTGAAGATCGCTATCTGAATATCGTCCGCGTGGTGAAATCCCGGGTTACCATCCCGGTGGCGGTCAAGGTCGGCCCGTATTTCAGCTCGCCCGGGCATATGGCGGGGGAATTAGCGCTGGCCGGCGCGGACGGCCTGGTGCTGTTCAATCGGTTCTATCAGCCGGATATTGACGTGGTGCGCCTCAAGATTACCCACGATCTCGATTTGAGCCGTTCGGCCGACATGCGGCTGCCGCTGTTGTGGATCGCCGTGCTGCATGGCCGGATCAAGGCGTCGCTTGCGGCCACCACCGGCGTGCATAACACCGAGGATGTCGTCAAATATCTGCTGGCGGGTGCGGACGTGGTGATGACGACATCGGCGCTTCTGGAACACGGCGTGCCCCATATGCGCAAACTCGTCGATGGTTTGGCCGACTGGCTGGACCAGCGCGACATGGACGGGCTTTCGCGCATTCGCGGGCTTCTCGCGCAAGGCAAAATCCGCAATCCGGAAGAGTACGAGCGCGCGAATTATCGGAAAATTCTCCAGGGCTACCAGGTCGGCGCGCACTCGGCGCCGACGCTATGAACAGACGGCAAATTCTATTATGCGGTGGCGCTTTGGCGGTTGCGGGCGCTGGCGCGGCTTATGCTGGATGGCGGCGGATGGGTTCGATGGCGGACTACGATGCCCGGGTCGGCGAGAGCCGCGCCGCCCTCGCCGAACGCCCGGAGCTGTGCGACTTCATCCGCTTCGCAACCCTCGCCGCGAACGGCCACAACACCCAACCTTGGCTGTTTCGCGCTAGCAACGAAAGCATCGAGATACTGCCAGACTTTACGCGGCGAACCCCGGTTGTCGATCCCGACGACCACCACCTCTTTGCGAGTCTGGGCTGCGCGGCCGAGAATTTGGCGATTGCGGCGGGCGCGCGCGGACGCGCTGGCGAACTCAGCTTCAACCCGGCGAATGATGGCTCCGTAGCGTTCGCATTCGGAGGCGGGCAGGCAGTCGAGCCCGCCCTCTTTGACGCCATCCCGCGGCGCCAATCGACACGCGCCGAATATGATAGCAGGCCGGTCAGCGCCGCCGATTTGAAGAGACTGGCGAATACAGCGTCGGTTCCCGGCGTCGATCTGGTGCTCATCACTGAGCGGCCACAAATTGACGAGGTGCGTGATCTGGTCGTCGCGGGCAACAGCGCGCAGATGGCGGACCAAGCGTTCATAACCGAGTTGAAATCATGGCTCCGCTTCAGCCCGCGCCAGGCGATAGAGACCGGCGACGGCCTGTTCAGCGCGGCAAGCGGCCTCCCGATCGCTCCGGCCTGGGCTGGGCCACTCGCATTTGACTGGTTCGCGGGTGTGGACGCGGAGAACGACAAATATGCGCGGCAGATCCGATCGTCAGCGGGCATCGCAGTGTTCGTCTCCCAGCGCGAGGACAAAGAACATTGGTTCCGCGCAGGGCGCGCCTGCCAGCGTTTTGCACTACAGGCGACGGCGCTCGGCCTTAAGCACGCCTTCATCAACCAGCCCGTCGAAGTTGCCAAACTCCGCCCCTTATTGGCGAGCCTTGTCGGCTTACCCGGCCGTCGCACCGACATCGTGATGCGCTTCGGCTTTGGCGCCGCGCTACCTTTTTCGTCGCGCCGCCCCGTGAACGCGGTCACAATGGGATAATGCTTTGGCGCACCGACCTACTTTGAACCAATAGGCAATGAGGAAACTGCAATGGCGAGCACACCTAAGGCTATGTACTGCACGATCATTCCGACCCTTCGTTACCGCGACGGGCAGGCAGCGATAAAATGGCTATGCGAAGCTTTCGGTTTCGAGAAAAATCTTGTGGTGCCTGACCCCAGCGGCGCGATCGCCCATGCTCAACTCACCTACGCCAACGGGATGATTATGTTGGGTTCGGCGATGAACAATGAATTCAGCAAACTCGTTAAATCCCCTGCGCAAATCGGCGGAATAGGCTCGCAAAGCGTGTACATCATCGTTGCAGACGTCGATGCGCATTACGCAAAAGCCGTCAAAGCCGGAGCGCAGATCGTGATCGAGATCAAGGACGAGGACTATGGCGGGCGCGTGTATTCGTGCCGCGATCCAGAAGGCCATGTCTGGAACTTCGGCAGTTACGATCCGTGGGCCGAGAGCCGATGAGCGCGACGTCGCTCCGTTGCCCGTATCTTGCTTCTCTTGGTGCTCGCGACGAAAGTTATCATTGTGGCGTCGGCCAAAGCTAGCCAATCCTCGCAACGAGGCTTTAGGCGAAATGCTGACCATTGACGCTCAATCGTGGATGGCGTTCACCGCGAGCCAAACGATCTCGACGCTAGAATGCACCTTCGACTGGCGGGCGCGGGCTGGGCCATTTGGCATGATCTCGGCGCTAGATGCTTTGACAGATAGCGAGGGCCATTTTGATATCACCGCGCTCGGCATCATCCCGATCGCCCGTGCCGAGCACACGCCCGCGCTCATGCGCGGTGAGCGGATGCGCTACCTGGCCGAACTTGCCTGGGCGCCCGACGCCATTCTCCTGAACTCCGCATTGCGCTGGCGTGTGGACGGCGCCGACACTTTGGCCGTCAGTGCGGGTTCTGGAGCGACCGCAGGCGAGGTCGCACTTCGCGTCGACGGGGAAGGGCGAATTGCATCCGCCGTTTACCCGGGATCGACCGCGCTCCCCCACAGCGCCGCTTCTGCCGACGCCATGGCGAGGCCGTTTCTCCGATTATCGCAAGTATAACGGGATGTGGCTTCCATTTGCGGGCGAGGTCGCATGGGAAATAAACGGTGCGGAAGTTGTTTACTGGCAGGGTCGTTTGCAGCGTTAGGAGGCGCAAAACGAAAGTCATTGAATTTTAGCCAGCCCGCATCCCGATAGCTTTTTGCCACTGTGAGCGAATATCTACTCCATACGGGCGCGGAACAGCCATGCGGCGGTTGTGAGCGTAAATGCGGCAATAAGGACAAGCGGCGCAATGTTAGCCAGCACGTCCAGCGCTGGCATGCCTTTCAAAAACACCCCGCGCACGATGACGAGGAAATGGCGCAAAGGGTTGCCCATGGTGATGATCTGAAGCCAGCCGGGCATGTTTTCAATGGGGGTCGCGAAGCCGGAGAGCAGGATCGCGGGCGACGTGAACATGAACGTGCCGAGAAACGCCTGCTGCTGCGTTTGCGCGATTGAGGAGATGAACAGGCCCACGCCGATGACCGCCGCCAGAAAAAATATCACGCTGAGATACAACAGAAGCAGCGAGCCGCGAAATGGCACCTGGAAGTAGAGCGTAGCAATAGCGAGAAACGCCGTGGTCTGCGCCAGGCCGATAAGTAGCGGCGGCACGGTCTTGCCGATGAGGATTTCGCCGACCCGCAGCGGTGAGACCATAAGCTGATCGACAGTGCCGAGTTCACGCTCCCGGGCCACCGATTGGCCGGTGACGGTGAGGGCGATGAGCAGCGTCAAGGTGCCGAGCAGGCTTGGCACGATGAACCAGATGTCGTTCAGGTTTGCGTTGAACCAGTGCCGCACCGCGATGTTTGATCCGCCATGTGGCCCGGAGTCGGAATTTGCAGCGCTGAGGGTTACGGCATTAGAAACGCCGCTCGCGATGCTCGATAAATAGCCAAAGACGATCTGGGACGAGTTCGAGCGCCGCCCATCGAGGATCACCTGCACGGATGCGGGCCGACCGGCCGCCACATCGCGCGAAAACTCCTGCCCGAAATGCAACACCGCGATCACCCGGCGGTTGTCGATGGCCTCGCGCACCTCGGCGAGATTCGATAGTTGGGTGATGCCAGCGATGACAGGTGCGCCGTCGAGCTGCTGAAGGAATTCGGCGCTCACACGTCCGCCGTCGCGGTTCAGTACGCCGATCTCGATATTTCTGACATCAAGCGTCGCGGCGTAGCTGAACAGAAAAATCTGCAAAAGCGGCGGGCCGATCAGGATAAAACGTCCCCGCGGATCGCGCAGCACCGCCAGCAGTTCCTTTACGATCAAAGCTCGCAGACGCCGCCACATTATTCGAGGCTCTTTCGTGTTGTGCGCGCAGTGAGGAACACGAACACCGCGCCGATGCCGAGCATGGCGGCAATATCGGTAAGGAACAGCGGCCAGATGTCGCCCGCCAGAAACACCGTTTGCAGGCTGGGAATGAGATAGCGCGCCGGGATGATATACGTGATGTACTGAATGATTGTCGGCATGGAGCCGATTTCATAAATAAAGCCGGAGAGCAGAAACGCTGGCAGAAAGCCGGACAGCAGCGCGGCCTGGGACGCGACGAACTGGTTTTTGGTGGCGGCTGAAATGAGCAGCCCTTGGCCGAGCGCGGGCAGCAAAAATGCGGCTGAGATAAGGAGCAGCGCCAGGAACGAGCCGCGAAACGGCACGCCGAACACAAAAATGGCGATGGCCGTACAGAGCGCCATCGCCCCGAGGCCTAGCACGAAATACGGGATAAGCTTGCCCAGGATGAGTTCGGCGACGGAGATGGGCGTCGCCATCATCGCCTCCATCGTGCCGCGCTCCCACTCGCGCGCCACGACAAGAGCGGTGAGCAGCGTGCCAACCAGCGCCATGACAATCGCGATTACGCCGGGCACGAGGTAATAACGGCTGGTCAGTTCCGGGTTGAACCAATAGCGCGGCTCCAGACTAACTGGCTGCGTCATGCTGGCGGCGCTCTGCCTGCCCGCCGCCCAATTGCTCCAAACGCCTTGCGCGTAATTCTCGACGAACTTGGCAGTGTTGGGTTCGGAGCCGTCGGTGATGACCTGAATAGCGGTCGTCCGCACGTTGCGGGCGGCGTCCTCGCCAAAGCTCGCCGGTATGACGACGATACCGCGAATTTTGCCCGCAATGAGCAGCGGCACCAACGCGCGCCTGTCCCGCGCCTCGGTTACGTCGAAAAAGCGCGAGGCGCGGAAACTGGCGGCAAGGCTTTGTGATGGTTCGCTCGACGCCTCGACCGCGACGCCGATGCGGACATGATTGGCGTCCAGCGACACGCCATAGCCGAACAAAAACAACAGGATGATTGGAAGCACGAAGGCGATGAGGATGCTGCTCGGATCGCGCAGGATCTGGATGGACTCTTTGCGCAGCAACGCGAGGAAGCGACGAGCGCGTCCAGTGGATGGGGCGTTCTCGCTCATGCCGCCGCCTCCTCGGACGCTTCCGATGCTTCGACGAGGTGGATAAAGGCGTCCTCCAGCGATGGCTCCGGGTTTTCGCTGGACACCGCCCTCGCCTTGAGGTCGTCCGGCGAGCCGAGCGCGATGGTCTCGCCCCTGTAAATCAACGCGATGCGGTCGCAATACTCCGCCTCGTCCATGAAATGCGTGGTGACGAGGATGGCGACGCCCTTGGCGACCAGCCCGTTGATATGCCCCCAGAATTCGCGGCGGGTTATCGGATCGACGCCCGATGTCGGCTCGTCGAGAAACAGCGCGTCCGGCTCGTGCATGACTGCGCAGGCCAGTGCGAGCCGCTGCTTGAAGCCGAGGGGGAGCAGCTTGGCGTTGGTATTGAGATATGCGCCGAGATCGAAGGTCTCGATCATGGAGTCGATCTTGCCGCGTTTAATCGCCCCGCCCAGACCATAGACGCTGGCGAAAAAATCGAGGTTCTGCCGCACGCTCAAATCGCCATACAGCGAAAACTTCTGGGCCATATAGCCAAGCCGGTTACGTGCGTCCGCCGCCGCGCGCCGCAGATCGAAGCCCGCGACCCGGCCCTCTCCGCGGGTGGGCTTCAACAACCCGCACAGCATTTTAAACGTAGTGGATTTACCCGCGCCGTTCGGCCCCAGCAGGCCGAAAATTTCGCCCGGCGGGATAGCGAATGTAATGTCCTTAGCGGCGGTGAAATCTCCAAAGGTCTTGGTGAGGCCGCGCGCTTCGATAACCGGACCACCGCGCTTTTTCTCCGCGACGCAGGCAGCCAGCGCCGAGCGCCCGCCATGGCTGCCGCCCAGCGTGTCGATGAAGGCGTCCTCGAAGCGCGGTTCGACGGCCACGATGTCGGCGCCGGGCGCGGCTTTCCGGAGTTCCGCATGGAGGTCTTTAGGACCGTTTTTGTCAACGCCCACGACAACACGCACGGTATCGCCCTGAATGACGCCGTCGATGACGCCTTCGGTTTCAAGGCATGCGGTCAGCGCGGCGCGCCTGTCGCCTTTGATGCCGCGCAATTGGAAGACACGATCCTTAATGCGGCTCGTGAGATCGCCGGGCGCGCCGTTGAAAAGCAGTTTGCCCTCATTCAGCAGCAGCACGCGGTCGCAGCGCTCGGCCTCGTCGAGATAGGCTGTCGACCAGATGACGGCAATGCCTTCGTCTTTCAGGTCCTGCACCATGCGCCAAAGCTCGCGCCGCGAAATCGGGTCGACGCCGACGCTCGGCTCATCGAGCAGCAGCACTCGCGGCGTGCGGATGAGCGCGCAGGCGATCCCCAGCTTCTGTTTCATGCCGCCGGATAGTTTGCCCGCGAAACGGGTGGTGAACGGCTTGAGGGCGGTGAATTCCAGCAACCGATCGAAGGTCGCTGCACGTTCGGGCTGCGGCAGTCCACGCAAATCGGCGTAGAGATTGAGGTTTTCCTGCACCGTCAGGTCTTCGTACAAACCGAAGCGCTGCGGCATGTAGCCGATTTCGTTTTGCACATCCGGGCCGTTGGTTTGCGTGTCAAAGCCCATCAAGCGAATGGCGCCTTTATTGGGCGCGAGCAGCCCAGTCATCAGACGTATCAGCGTCGTCTTGCCCGCGCCATCGGGCCCGACAAGCCCGGTCACCAGACCGCCATCCGCCGTCGCCGAGATGTCGCTGAGCGCCGCGTGTCCGCCGAAACGTTTGGTTACATTTAAGATTTCAATGGGCGAGGTCATTGTCGCTTCAAGACCCTGAAGCGATGGCGGGCGGGGCGCCTTCGCTCTCCGGAATTTTGATCGTCACCGGCATGCCTTGCCGTAACGCGTCATCGGCGGTTTTCACGATCACGCGGAAGCGGTAGACCAAGTCGGCGCGTAATTGGGTCGTCTCAACCGACTTTGGCGTGAACTCCGCGACTGGCGAGATGAAGCCGACCTGGCCGTCGTAGGGCGCATCGGGCCTCGTATCGGTGTACAGTTTCACCGCCAAACCAGGGCGCAGCAGGCCGAGTTGGGCCTCCGATACATAGGCGCGGACCCAGACCGGGTTCCGCAGCGATAGTGTGTAAACGGTGGTGCTGGAGGCGACGATAGCGCCCGGCTCGACGGCGCGGGTGAGGATCACGCCATCGGCAGGCGCTTTTAACTCGGTGTCGGCGAGCGACGTTTGCACCACATCCCGCTGCGCTCTTGCAGCCTCCAGCGCGGCCGCGCCAGCGGCGATATCCTCGACGCGCGATCCGGCGAGCGACAGCTTCAGCGCCTCTTCGGATGACCGCACTTTCGCCTCGGCGTCCCGGAGCGATGCGGCGGCGTCCTCAAAGGTTTGCTTGGACGCAAACTCTTTTTTCTGAAGCTCATTCTGGCGCTGAAAAACGCCACGCGCATTCTCAAGCGTGGATTTTCGTGACGCGAGATCGGCGCGGGCCTGCGCAATCTCCTCCACCCTATTGCCAGCTTGCAGCTTGGCGACATTGGCCTCCTGCTGCGCCACATTGGCGGCTTGCAGGGATAACTCGTTCATGAACGGCTGTTTGTCCAGAACGGCCAGCACATCGCCCTGTTTGACATCGTCGCCTTCGTCAAAGTTCATCGCGCCGATGCGACCGGAGACGCGAAAGCCCAGATCGACTTCACGGATGTCGATATTGCCGTAAAAGACAGCGGCGGTCTCTCGCGGACGAATAAGAGTGCTATAGATCCACCATGATCCAGCCAAAACTCCGGCGGTGATAGCAGCGATGCCAAGTAAACGCCTGCTCATGACCCTCATCCTTGTTATGACCGACTGGTCAGTCATAACGTGTGGGTTGTATTTGCCCCTGTCAATGATCCATGTCAAAGACGGCATCTTTTCCAGAAAGAAATGCATTGCCACAGATTAGGAGAGCCTGTTGAACAACCCAACGCCGCCGCCCGGCGGCAAAGACGCGAAGAACGAGCGGATGCGCGAAATCCTCTCAGCCGCACTGGAGGAGTTTTTTCAAGAGGGCTTCGCCGCCACACGGCTCGACGCAATCGCCGAACGCGCGGGCGTCGCAAAGGGCACGATTTATCTCTATTTCGACAGCAAGGAAACGCTGTTCGAGGAGGCGGTGCGCAGCGCTATTTTGCCTGTGCTGCAACGCATCGAGACTTTCTCGGTCGATCCGCAGGGCAGCGCTGAGGCGGCTCTTCGGGCAATGATCTCGATCTTCTACCGCGACGTGATCGGCACGGATCGCCGACGTATTCTGAGACTGTTCATCGCCGAAGGGCCGCGCTTTCCTCGCCTTCTGGCCTTCTACCACGCCGAGGTGCTTTCACGGGGCATGGCGGCCATGCGCAATGTGCTGCAATACGGTGTGGAACGGGGCGAGTTCCGGGCATCTGCGGCCATCAATTATCCGCACGTGATTTTTGGGCCAGCCTTGATAGGCGCACTGTGGAAGATGATGTTCGACAATCTCGAACCGCTAGACATCGACGGCTTACGCGACGCGCATTTGGATAGCATATTGCACGGGTTAGTTCAGAAATAGGAATCATTCCCCTTTCCGTTGCATTGCCGCTTTCATCCCATATGCCTAGCGGCCCTCGGCATTACGCGCGAACGCTTTAACATCTTTTCAAACCTGGAGTTTCCTGGTTTTTTCGCCGTTGTTTGACGCTGATCAAAGCCTCGCTCGCGTCTGTCTGCGAGAGTCCTGGACTCGACCAACCGGGGGGACCTGAAAGATGCATAACATTTCTCACCATGCGCTTATCGTTGTGGCTGATGGAAAAGGCGCCAGGTTTTTCCGCAATTCGCGGAGCGAGCGCAAGGTTTCCCTCTCCGCCGACATCCGAGAGGTAGGCAAAACGCTGACCAAAGCGTCCGTCGCGGATATTGAGCGTGCGCTTGACTGATTGCGCCGCGAATTGTGAACCGTAGTCCCTTTCAGGAAAGAGAGAGCATGGACAATTCAAGGAAGCACTTTCATAGGAGCCTTCAACGAGGCGATCTCGCTGTAATACCAAGGAAAATCATTGTCCTTCTGTTTCTACTGCTATTAATCCCGGGCAGCGTTGCCGCCCAAGGTATCGCCGATCCAAAGGCGGGCTCCGACTATGCCGAGAAAAATTGCGCTGAGTGCCACGCCACGAACGATGAAGACCCGGCGTCGCCAGTCGACAAGGCGCCGAGCTTTGACGCCATCGCCAATACGCAGGACATTTCCGCGATAGCCATCTCAGTTCTGCTGCAAACGCCGCACAGGGACATGCCAAATCTGGTCATTCCTCAAACCGCGCGCGAAGACTTGATCGCCTACATCCTCACCTTGAAGGATTGAATCAACGCTGCATAAGTGCAACGCCCCCCCGTTGAGTAAGGAGAATGCAGTGCCGTCTCAGCCATCATTTATGTTTTCACCCACTGGCGAAACCATTGAGCTTGTCGGCCCATGGACTGCAACGCACGCAGGGGACATCGAACAGCGTATCGACCTCAACCCGAACTATGGAACTGCACGTCGCGTCGTGTTCGAGGCGAAAAACATCACAGCCTTCGACACCTTCGGCGCCTCGCTCTTGCAGCGTATCATGCGGGAGGCCAAAGCGGCCGGACGCGAGGTTCAACTCACCGGGTTAGCCCCCAATTTTGCTAAGCTGCTCGACAAAATGCAAGGTTTGGGCCGCGTTCCGAGCAAAACGACGATCGCGAAGTTTGAGTTTGCCTCGATTTTCGAAGGTCTCGGGCGTTCTGTCGTGGGGCAGGGGCGGGAACTGACGCCTTTCGCCTCCATGCTCGGCGAATTGACCGCCGTCAGCGGGCGTACGATCTCCCGGGCGCGAACGTTTCGTTTGACGTCGGTTGTGCATCAGATCGACCGGGTCTGCTGGCAAGCCGTTCCCATCATACTCCTCATCACCTTTCTGATTGGCTGCATCCTCGCGCAGCAAGGGATTTTCCATTTTCGGAAGTTTGGCGCCGATATCTACGTGGTCGATTTCGTCGGCATCCTGATTTTACGCGAAATCGGCGTGCTCATCGTCGCTATCATGGTCGCCGGACGGTCTGCGAGCTCCTACACGGCGGAGCTTGGCGCGATGAAAATGCGTGAGGAGATCGACGCGCTGCGCACCATGGGCCGCGACCCTGTCGAAATCCTCATTCTGCCTCGCGTTCTGGCGCTCATCATTGCGCTGCCGATCCTGACATTTCTCGGCTCCATGTCGGCGCTATGCGGCGCGGGGCTGGTAGCCTGGCTTTATGGCGACATGGCCCCCGCGATCTTTATCGAACGACTGAAAGAGGCGATCACCGTCACGCATTTTCAGGTCGGGATCATCAAAGCGCCGTTCATGGCGCTGGTCATCGGCGTCGTCGCCTGCTCCGAAGGATTGCGCGTCAAAGGCAGCACGGAGTCGCTCGGCCTGCAAACGACGACCTCCGTGGTCAAGTCCATCTTTCTGGTCATCGTGCTGGATGGCCTGTTCGCCATCTTCTTCGCGTCGATCGGGATGTGACCGGGATGGCGAATACAAACCGCGGGGCGGTGATCCGCGTGGAGAATTTACAGGTCGGGTTCGGCGAGCGGTTGGTTCTCGACGGGCTGTCGCTGGACGTCCTTCCGGGCGAGATTTTGGGCGTTGTCGGCGGGTCAGGCAGTGGCAAGTCCGTGCTCATGAGAACCATTATTGGCCTTATCCCAAAACGCACCGGGCGCATCATGCTGATCGGCCAGGACATGGACGCCATGACTAACGACGAACGGCGCGCCACCGAGCGACGCTGGGGCGTGCTCTTCCAGCATGGCGCGCTGTTTTCCTCGCTTACCGTCCGACAAAACGTTCAGTTCCCTATGCGCGAATATCTCGACGTCTCCGAGCATCTTATGGACGAGTTGGCGCTGGCCAAACTAGAGATGGTCGGCCTTGACGCAAACGACGCCGAGAAATTTCCCGCAGAGCTCTCCGGCGGCATGACGAAGCGGGCGGCGCTGGCGCGGGCCCTGGCGCTCGACCCGGAAATCGTTTTCCTCGACGAGCCGACATCGGGCCTCGACCCCATATCGGCAGGCGATTTCGATGCGCTGATCAAAACCTTGCAGGAAACGCTTAATCTGACGGTTTTCATGGTCACCCACGACCTCGCAAGCCTCCAGGCGGTGTGCGACCGCATCGCTGTGGTCGCCGACGGCCGCATTGCCGCGGTCGGCTCGATGGAGGCGATGCGGCTATCGACGCATCCATGGGTGCAGTCCTATTTTCGCGGTAAGCGGGCGCAAGCGATCGCGCCGCCACCGCACGCTTTTGCATGAGGGATACAATGGAAACGAAAGCCCGTTACACGCTCATCGGGATATTCACATTGCTCGTCATTCTCGGCGGCTTCGCCTTTGTGTACTGGCTAGAGGGATCCGGCGGCTTTCAAAAGCGCGCGCTTTACCGGATTGAGTTTCGGGGCGGGGTCGCGGGCCTCAACACGGGCGCTGGCGTTCTGTTCAATGGCGTGCGGGTCGGCGAGGTGGTGAAGCTGCAACTCGACCCGGCCGAGCCGAAACGGGTCGAAGTCACGATCGCGGTTGCGAGTGAAACCGCTGTGCGGGTCGACACGCGCGTGGGCATCGATTATCAGGGCCTCACCGGCGTGCCGACGATCTCGCTCACAGGCGGAGATGCGACGAGTGCGCCGTTCGACCGTAAGGGCAACGCTGCGCCGCTGCTGATCGCCGCCGATGACTCAAGCGCCAGCCTCACTCAATCCGCACGGCAGACGCTTAACCGCCTCGATGGCATCTTGGCCGATAATGCTGAACCGCTTAGGGATACAATCGCTAACATCGACATATTCTCCAAGGCCCTCGCGCGCAATGCCGATCGCGTGGATGGCGTGGTCGCCGGGCTGGAGCGCATGACGGGCGGCGCTTCTGGAAAGCCGCCAGCGGTGATTTACGATTTGGTGCCCCCCACACAGTTTCCTCCACTGCCATTTCAGCCACGCGGTCAGATCGTTGTCGCGGACCCCGTCGTCCTGTTTGAATTCGACTCGGTGCGTATTTTGGCGGCGGCCGACGATGGTAAAAGGATTGATTTTGGCGCGGCGCAATGGAGCGACACCTTGCCGAAACTGTTTCAGGCCAAGGTCATTCAAAGCTTTGAGAACGCAGGTTATCTTCAACATGTCGCGCGGCTGAGCGATGGGCTTACGGCCGACTTCACGCTTCTGACGGAGATACGCAGCTTTCAGATCGGAGCCGCACCGGATCGAAAAGCTGTGGTTGAGTTCACCGCGAAACTCTCGACACCGGACGGGCGGATGGCTGACGCCCGCGTTTTCAAGGCTTCCCGCCCGGCGCCTGTGGTGGATGCGGCATCCGCCACCACCGCACTCGGCGAAGCGTTTGGGGCCGCTGTGACCGACTTGATCATCTGGACCTCAGGAGTGATCGGAAAAGCGTCTTAGTGTATCACCGTGAGGAACGGCTATGCTTCGGTAAAGTGGGCCGATTTGCAATCTGCGTGTCCACGGAGTCGGCCGGGCAGCCCAAGGAAATGGCTTCTGGTCGGTGTCGTGAAAGAGATAGAGCGCGACGTCATTCATCCAGCGCGCCAATGAGCGCCCAAATCGCGCTATGTGAGCGTTTGGCCCATCGGCGAAAACAAGCCAGAAAAACTGCAGCACGGCAGCGGCCGTCATCACCAATTGACCGAAACTGAACAGGAGAAGAAACAGGAGCATGAAAAGCCCGCGTCGCCATTTTGGCTGAGACTTTTGCCCCGTTAAATCCATCGGCGGTTCATCTGTCATCGCGCCATCCTTGTGATTTTTGGGATCGGGCGGGTTCTGTCGGCGCAGTCTTGGGAGCGAGAGTTTCAAGGTAAGTGACGAAAGCGGCCGCCTCCTCACTCGTGAATTGAAATTCAGGCATGTCAGGATGACCGGTCATCAATCCTTCGGTCAAAGCCTCCTGAAGCGTTTCGACCGGCCAGCGTCGATGCAGATCGCGGAATCTCGGCGCGGAGGGATGAGCGCTCGCATCATCGGCGCCTGTTGCATGGCACCGGGCGCAATGAGTTTGCGCAAGTTCCTGCCCGCGCGCCTCCCCAGTTTTCTCCGCAGCGTTTGGTGATGCCACAACAAGTAGCGCCAGGATGAACAACAGGTATGCTGGATGCGGGTTTGCCAGTTTCATGGTTTCAGCCCGAGAGCTGAGATCGCGCGCTGGAGCGTTTGTTGCTCATCATCGCTCGCATCGATTTTGATCCAGCCCTTGGGAGCGCACGCTCTCCCAAGCTGGCGACGGACAATATCTGCGTCGGCGTCGGAGGCGTCGCCGCATCGCACAGTCACCCTCGCCACCAATAGCTCTGGACTGGCTTCCAGCCATAAGCCCTGAAATTTCACGTTTTGCTCGCGCGCGCTCTTGGCGACCAACGCGCAGTCCGCTTCATCCAGAAATGTCGCATCGATAATCACGGACTGTCCGGCGCCAAGAGCAACTTCCGCTTGGTCACAAAGATGGCGATAGATGCAGCTTCGCTCGCTGGCTGAGTAATGCCCGCTCTCCAGTTTCTCGCTCAACGCGACGCCTGCCATCCGTTTGCGTTCGACATCCGTACGAAAATGTACGGCGCCCGGCACGGCGCCAATAAATGGGGCCAGACGCTTAGAAAGGGATGATTTCCCGGTTCCGGACACCCCACCAATTGCAATCATTTGCGGATGGGGCGGCGACAGCAGTTCGCGCGCCAAGTGTGCATACCCCTGTATATCCAAGAGGATGTCATCCTGCTTTTCCAGACCGACATGAGCCAGGCCATGCAGGCCGACCATCGCGCGCACTGCGGCCCGCAGAGACAGGAAAAGCGGCATGCATTGCAGCCCGGCAAGCGCGCTGCCGCTGGCGTCATGGAGAAGATAGGTATTCAGCAGGGCATTGGCGTGACCCTTAAGGTCGCGACGCCACAAGTCCATAATGAGAAAGCCGAGGTCATAAAGCACGTCGATCGTTGCCAGGCGTTCGTCGAATTCCAGAGCGTCGAACAACACCGGCTGCCTATCGATCAACACGATATTACGCAGGTGCAAATCGCCATGGCATCGCCGAACGAAGCCGCCGTACTGGCGCTCGGCGAGAAGCTGTTCGCGCTTGCCGATCTCGCTGCGAAGCGCGGCGGCATATCCGTCCATCTCGATACCCACGCGGCGCGAGACGTCAGACCGGAATACTTGGTCAAGAGTTTCGACTATCTCATCAATGCTTTGCAGCCACCGCGCGGTGAGGGCGGCAGGCGCGTCTTTATGGAATGCTGCGATGGCGGTGGCCAGGTTTTCGATATCCGCAATTTGGAGCCGCCCGGAGGAGGCAAGCCGGTCGAACAGTGCGTCCTGATCGAAGCGCCTCATCTCGATCACCCAATCAACGGGGAGGCCAACGCCGCCAAGCATTAGCGCTTTGCCTCGCGGTTTACGCACTATTGGCAATACTCGCAGATAAAGGCTTGGCGCGGTTTGTTGATTGAGGCTCAGTTCGCGCTCGCATACTTGCCGCCGCTTCTCCGACGTCGAGAAATCGAGATACGGCAAAATCACTGAGCGTTTGAGTTTGTAAGCCTTATCGCCGGCCAGAAACACGATGGCGGCGTGAGTGTCGATCCGCTGGACTATAGTTGGGACCTCGGCGTAACTCTCGGGCTTTGACAGAAATTCGATGGTCGCAGTCTGGTCTGAGATCGCTTCCTCCACAGCCAACGCTTGCCTAAAAGGAGGCGGCGTTTCGGTTGAAGATTGCATCATGTTCCCTCAGCGAGAATACTGCTCACTATTCATTCGCCTTCAAACTTTAAGCCGTGCGTTGCCGCAATGCTTTGATCCAGGTCAAAGAAAACGGTTTGGCCGACTAAAATTCTCGCATTATTTGTGACGCGGAGGGGACGTGGGCGCGGCAACTATTGGCTACGAGAATGTGGTAACGGCGGGTTTATGGCTTTGCGGCCTCCTGTTCAGACATGCGAACGACCTGAATGCTGCGGATATAGGCGATGATGTCCGAAAAGCCCTCCGGTTCCGTCACCGACTTCGGCGTGCGCGGATGCGCCCCCATCACCATGCTTCGGGCAACGGCTGTGTCGAAATCCGCGTTCGACCACCTTTTCCAGAAATTCCGGAATGACGTCGCGGTCGCGACTTTGCTTTTGCCCTCAGGGCCCGTCGCGTGGCAGGACGAGCAATACTTTTCAGCAAGCTTTTTGCCGGCGGCCACGTCGTCTGCCGCTGCATGTTGGGAAAGCCCGAAGGTCATCAGCAAAAAGCCGATAGGGAGGAAACGCATTGCGATGCTCCTTAGTGAGAGGTCAGAACGGGAACGGTGAGATTGCCAAGGACTTGCTTGGTGACCCCGCCGAACAACATCTGGCGAAAGCGCGAGTGCCCATAGCAGCCCATGACAAGCAGGTCGAAATCGAATTCAGCGGCGGTCGACAGCACCGCAGCGGCGTCGCTCTTGTCGCTGTCTTTATTCAGTTTCAACTGCGCTTTGACGCCATGCCAGACGAGCGTCTTCGTGAGTTGATACGTTGAAGCCGCGAGAGACTTTTTGCCTGAGGTAGCATTCAGCACTTTTGTACCGATGCGCGAGGACTGTTTTGTATGACAGGCTGACGCCATGCGCCGCGATGAAGCGCTAGTTACCAAACTGCATTTTGGGATGGGCTGCTTTGATTTAGATCAAAAGCGCCTCTTTCCCTCGGCGCAATTCTGGAGTTTGTATTTGCAACGCCTTCGTATCGTCGGCGAGGCGCAGATTTAACTGGTTCGCGCGGATAAGCTCGTCGCCCCACTCGCCGCGTCTTTGGAGAAAGGCGCAATTGTTGTGGTATCCGTGTCCCAGCGCGGATGAAAACCCCACAAGGAGGGGTCGGTTCACTGCCACACCTTCATAACGGTGATCTCAGCTTCCCGCGATTTAGTGATGGCCAGTGGTCATCATTCCCGGTCGAACTCTAACGAGTACGCTTGCGGATCGCGCTATTAGCTTTAACCACATGCACAGTTCGGTTCTTTTAAGTTTCAGCGGGCGTGAGTTTTGCGTGAATGAGCTGTGCATTGCGCGGCAGAGTAGGGCAGAATGTGCAACGATCGCTCGTGTAAGTCATTGTTTATGCTAGGTCTCTAAAGATTTTTGCGTTCTTTAATCAGTAGGTCGATGGTTCGAATCCATTTGGGCTCACCAGATTTCCAGAATAAGAACAAAGACTTAAGGCGAAAGCTGCAATCTGGCGCGGTATTCTAGGTAGCTATCGCAACGGGCGTTTAAACGACCAGGGGCGTCAGCGCAGCCAAGGCCGAAGTCGCGCCACTCGCGCACCTCGCCGGCCCAGACATGCAAGGCGAACCAAAACGCGAGATTGAGGATGACGCCGACCACGGCGGCGGTGACGGCGGAGAGACTGGCGGAGAGACTGGCGGCGAGCGCCTTATTGCCGCGGACCGCCTCAACATAAGGCCCGCCCAGAAAGAGGAAAAAAGCACGGCGGGAACGTCACTCACAGGGGAACCGATGCCCCCAGGCTTCCGGCCACGAGCGGATCGAGAGTGCCGGGATTTCGAAATCCGGCCAGGAAGCCGCCATGTTTGAACCGCTTCTCAACAGAACCTATCGCCGCTTACTTCTTGCGCAAGTCATCGCGCTGGTTGGAACGGGGCTGCTGACGGTCGCATGCTGAACGCCTTGACAATGAGGCCAACACGCCGCAGCGCTACCCGACGCATCAACTGATACGACAGGAAACGCTTGGCGCGACGTGAACAATCAGGTGGCGGCGCCCGACCTTCCATCGGTTGCTAAACGGAGACGCATCCGGTTAGCCGTGTTGCCCTCGCAGGCGTCAGATGCACCATGTTTCGCGAAGCAACGGGATAAATGTCTCTATGGCCAGTGTCTGCCACTGATTGACCATGCTATAGTTTGAGTACGCGGAGCGGTCGCCATGAGTAACGATATCGAGCGCCTCAATACGGATTGCACCTGCGTGACGCTCGATCGTGTTGCGCTTTCTCAGGCGCTTGAAATGGCGGTCGGCGATCCGGAATTTTGCCGCGCATTGGCGTGGAGCCATCCTCATCTGCTATCGGCTCAACCAGTATTCCTGACAAAAGCGCACGCTGAGCGGATGCTGCAGATCATCTTGGCCATCGAGGCGATAGCACGTTTGCCGCAATACCAGTCGGTCGTGCTTGGGCAGGCTACGGAAATCGCGCGGTATCGGCCCGGCCCCGTTGGCGTCTTCATGGGATATGATTTTCATTTGGGCGCCGACGGGCCCATGCTGATCGAGATCAATACAAATGCGGGTGGTGCGCTTATCAACGCCTACTTGTTGCAGGCTCAGCGGGCTTGCTGCAATGATATCGATCTTGCAGAATCTATGCGAAGTAACTTAGATACCCTATGCTTTGACTTCGTTCGAAGTTTCGATGCTGAATGGCGATTACAGGGCCGTGCTGAACAACTTCAGACAATCGCCATCGTGGATCATGCACCTCGCGAACAGTACCTTTATCCTGAATTTGTATTGTTCCAGCGGCTGTTCGAAAAACACGATATCAGGGCAATCATTGCGTCACCTACCGAACTTACGCATCGCGACGGTCGATTGTGGTGCGCAGAGCAGCGCGTCGATCTCGTTTACAACAGGCTGACGGACTTTCCTTTGGAGGAAACCGAGAACCTCGTGCTTCGCAGCGCTTATTTGGCCGGAGATGTCGTTGTTACGCCCAACCCGTGGACCCATGCCATCTACGCGAACAAGTCCAATCTCGTGCTCTTAAGCGACACCGATCTACTGCGAAGTTGGAGCGTGTCTAACGACCTGGTCAGTGTGCTCCATGCCGGCATTCCCCTCACGGTCACGGTGACGTCAGGATCCGCCGACGATCTGTGGAGTGCACGTGATCAATGGTTTTTCAAGCCAAGTGCCGGGTACGGCGGCAAAGCGGCGTATCGAGGCGATAAGATTACGCGTCGAGTCTGGGCCGAGATACTGAATGCGAACTACGTAGCCCAAAAGGTTATCAAGCCAAGCACGCGGAAAATTCTCGTTGATGGAAAGGAGAAGAATTTAAAAGCGGACTTTCGCAACTACACCTATGACGGCAAGATTCAGTTGATTGCAGCGCGCTTGTATCAAGGTCAAACAACCAACTTCCGAACTGAGGGCGGCGGCTTCGCGCCGGTATTCGTCGCTGACGGCGCTCCAATAGGATCATGCTAATAATCGCCATAGTTCCGCTGACAGCCCAAGCATCACTGCAATATGCCGCCAGAAGCCGACGAAGTGATGGTGAATTTTATCGAAGACGACTATCGAGGTGCGCACGGGGTCGAGCCGATTTGCGACATGCTGCCGAACCCCTGCCACCGAACAGCTGGTCAAGGTAGGCATGAAACCTTTGGGCGGCAGCGTCGGCGACAGTTATAACAACGCCTTGACTGAGACGATCAATGGCCTCTTCAAAGCCGAAATTATCCACCAACGCGGCCCTTGGCGCAACTTCGAGGCCGTGGAAGACGCGCCGCGTGCATGGGTAGACTGGGTTCAACACCAGTCGCCCGCTCGAGCCGATCGGGAATATCTCACCCGCCGAAGCAGCGACCAACGACTACGTAGCTCTGGAAAACTGAAGCCATGGCGAGTAATTAACGTCAGTCAGTCCCCGGCAAACCCGTGCAGTTCAGCTGGGGTGAACTCAAAGTCCTACGTGGCAAATCTGAAAACAGGCAGTGAGATCGTTATAAGCGCTCCCCCGGTATCGGCGTCGCCAATTTTCAGAGAACCGCCATGGGATTCCGCCGCATTCTTCGCGATAGACAGTCCGAGCCCTGCGCCTCCAGTTTCGCGGTTACGGGACGCTTCAAGCCGCATGAATGGCTCGGTGACCTGCTTCCTAAACTCGGGTCGTATTCCCGGTCCATAGTCGGCAACAGTTATCATAATGTCTTCTGAGCTTAACCAGGCGCTGATTGCGGCCCGTTCGCCGTATAGAATAGCGTTCTCGGTGACATTTGACACCATGCGGCGTAGCGCAAGGGCGTCGCCAAGAACGAGCAATGGCTTGCCGTCCCCATCAATACGAAGCGACACGGCGGAGCCATGCAACTGACGATCTTCAACCTCACGATTCAAAATTTCCGACATGTCGACGAGTTCCTCGGCCTGAACCGCGATGCCGTCCTTCATCGCAAGCAGCGCGTTATCGAGTAGCTTGATCATGTCGTCGATGTCCCGAACGGCTTTGCCGCGTTCGCCATCATCGGGGATTTTGTCTGCCCGCAGTCGAAGCCGGGTCGCGTAGGTGCGAAGATCGTGCGAGATGCCGCCCACCAGCGCCATGCGGTCGCGCAAAAGCTTGGCGATGCGTTCCTGCATGCGATTAAAGGCGGCAATGAGCGCACGGATTTCAGGAGCGCTTTTTGGCGCATCGGGGGCCGGCCCGCCTTCGCCATCCAGCTTCATGGAGTCGACCGCTTGTGCCAGACTGCGCAACGGTTGCGCTTCACGTCGGACAATGATGATGGTCACAAGCGCAATAATCACCCCGCCCACCCCCGCCCAAAAGCCCGGCGGAAAGCCGAAAATGTTGATCGACAGCCAGCCTGTTGAATTTACGAGAAGCGTTTCTCCCGTCAGCATTACAACCTGAACTTCGATCGCCGCTGGAGACGCGTAGTTCAGCCACTTTCGTCTTTCCAATGGGCCAAGCTGTTTCTCCACCAGCACGGTAACCCGCCGTTCTCCGAGCGCGTTCAGATAACGCTTCAAGGTGCGCTCAACGAATGGAGATTGCTGCCAGCTTTCTGGCGGCGGCGTCTCGGCCTTGCCGGCTGTTATGCGCACGCGCTGATTGGGGCCGTTCAGGGCGCGCAAGACGGCCTGGCGCTCAGTTTGGCCAGTGGACTTCTCCATAAGTTCGACGATCGCCGCAACTTGATCGGGCAGAGGCATACGAAAACCCGTGTCCGTGTAGCGCCCGCGTTGCATGAAATAGGCGAGAATTGCGAGAAGCTGAATTGCCAGCAGGCTAATAACGACGATAACGGCCAGCCGGGAGCCAAAACCAAGGCGCATCATGTACTCAGCTGTTTGACAGCGGGCACGAACAGGTAACCGTTGTTTCGAATGGTGGAGATCAGGTTGATACCTGGGCTTACAACTTCGATTTTCTTCCGCAGACGTGAGATCGACATATCGATGGTGCGGTCGAGCGGATCGGCCATGCGTCCCCGCGTCCAGTCCAGCAATTGATCGCGGGAGAGCACGCGGCGTGGCCGCAAAATAAAGCAGCCAAGCAGGTCAAATTCGGCGCTGGTGAGAAATATGGGTTCGCCAGCGTCGCCGACGAGCGTTCGGGCGTCCAGATCAATGATAAAGCCCTCGAAACCATAGCGACGATTGCCGTTTGCCTCTTGGCCGCCTTTGCTGCGCCGTAGAATGGCGCGCACCCGGGCAAGCAATTCGCGCGGATTGAAAGGCTTCGTTAAATAATCGTCGGCGCCCATTTCCAAGCCGACGACGCGGTCTACCGGATCGCTCTTGGCGGTCAGCATCAGGATGGGAAGAGTGTCGCCACTGCGCAAACGTCGGCAAATCGATAGGCCGTCCTCACCCGGAAGCATCAAATCCAAAATAACAAGATCAGGCCTGTTACGGGCGAGACGGGCGGTCGCGGCTTCGCCTGTGTCCGCCGTTTCAACTCCAAAGCCCTCGCGTTCGAGCAAATCCTTGATCAAACGCCGAATTTCTTCGTCGTCCTCGATCACAAGAATGAGCGCGTCGTTCAAGGCGGACATACCGGAACGATAAACGCGAGGAACAGAAAAGCAAGTCGCGATCTGTGCGCGTTACAAAAAGTTACGTGTTTGTAACTAATCACAAAAAAACGTTTCGTCATTGGCCAACGCGAGCAAAACGCAGCTGTCAGGTTCCGTGGTGCACGGGGAACCAATCCCATAAACCCAATGGAGACTATCATGAGAAAGTTTATTATAGCAGCGACGCTTGCCGCCTCCACCGCCGCGCTTTTCGCTGCTGACGCAAGTGCGTGGGAACGCAATGGATCAGTCACCGGCCCGCGGGGCAACACCTTTTCGGGCGAAGCTCAAGGTAGCTGCTCCGGCGGCACATGCAGCCGCAGCCGCACTATCACAGGTCCCCAGGGTAACATCTACAACCGTCAGGGCAGAGTCACGCGTGACGGCGAGGGCGGTTACAGCCGTCAAGGTTCAGTAACCGGCCCTGGCGGAAATTCCGCAACCTATGGCGGCTCAGGCCAGTGTTCGGGCGGCACATGCTCGTACAGCGGCGGGCGCACTGGTCCGGCTGGCACATCGACGTGGTCCGGCAGCGGCTCCCGCTACTAACGCAAACCGCAGGGAGATAAAACCATGAGAAACCTGATGGTGGCCGCCCTTCTAGCGGTTGGCGCTCTAGCTTCCATAGCAGGAGACGCCAGCGCCTATGAACGTGGTGGGACATTCTATGGCCCTCACGGCGGGCGATGGGACACCCGCGTCACGCGCGAATGCAACGGCGATGTTTGCTACACGAAACGCACTGTCGTTGGCCCTGGCGGACGGGTCTGGACGCGACGCGGAACCCTTGTTCGCACGCCTTACGGCTGGCGGCGACACGGCACTGTGTCAGGTCCGAATGGATCAGCCCACTTTGGCGGTTCCGGCTCTTGCCATGACGGGCGCTGCGCCTACAGCGGCGGACGTTCTGGCCCGCGCGGTGACTCTTCGTGGTCGGGGAGCTACCGACGATACTAACCGCTCAAATCGCCGCCGCTTGCGAAACTCCCGCGCGGCGGCGGCTATTCAAAACGACATTAAGGTTTGCTATGATCGACCTCACATTATCCTGCATTGTCGGCGGCGACTTGCGCATGATTGCGCCGGTGATTGCCATTGGTTTCATGGCGCTGGAATATGGACTGTCAAAACTTGCCGACCGCGATAGCCATGACCTCAAGGAAAGCGCGGCGTCTCTAGCTATTGCGGCGGGAAGCAAGTTTATCCGCCCGCTGGAGGCCGCCCTCCTCGCCGTACCTTTTGCGCTTGCCTACCAGTATCGGCTGTTCGACATTGACCTGAACCAAGCCTGGACAGTCGCCGCCCTCTTTCTCAGCAGCGAGTTTTTTTATTACTGGCATCATCGCGCCGCGCACCGCATCCGCTGGCTATGGGCGACGCATGCTGTGCATCATTCACCGCGAAAGCTGAATTACACAGCCGCCATACGTCTCGGTTGGACAGGCTCCATCTCCGGCAACTTTCTGTTCTTTTTGCCTCTGGTCTGGATTGGGTTTCATCCGTTAGCCGTGCTGGCCATGCTCGCGGTCAATCTTGGGTATCAGTTCTTCATTCATACCGAGCTTGCGCCTCACTTAGGGCCTCTGGAGTGGGTGCTTAACACGCCGCGCCATCACAGGGTGCACCACGCCTCCAACGACGCGTGTTTGGATAAGAATTACGGAGGCATGTTGATTATCTACGACCGCCTGTTCGGCACATTCGCAGTCCCGCCTGAAGATGAACCGCTGCGTTATGGTCTCGTCAAGCCGGTGAGCTCACAGAACCCATTCCGCATTGTTTTCGGTGAATGGCTTCAGATTGTCAGGGATTTCAACGCGGCACAGACGTGGCGCCAGCGCTGGCGTGCGCTTTTTGGAACCCCTTAACCATAGACGCAATAGGACAAACCATGAGGTCAATAACAGGTTTTACGGTAGCCGCAGTCATATCCACGGTCTCGCAAGTGTCGGCGCAAGGATTAAATCCGAGCGATGTGATGAACGCATGCCGAAGCGACTATCTAAGTTATTGCGCGGGGGTGATGCCGGGCGGCGGACGTATCATCAAATGCTTGAGCGAGCAGATGCCGACTTTGAAACCACAATGTCGTGAGGCAGTCATTATGGGGGAGATCTGTTTGCCCGACTATCAGCGCCTGTGTTCCTCCGCCAAACCGGGCAGCGAAGTAGTGAACTGCATGAAAAAACAGCTCGGTAATCTTAGTTCACAGTGCGCAAAGGTTATTTCGGGAAATGTGGGCAGTTCCGATTAGGCGCTCTGTTGGAACGGCGGGTTTGGGACCCAGATCGGGATTTTGGTTTTGCCGGTTCCAGTGAGTCCGCTGAAGCCATTTTCCTCGCAGCGCCAAGGATTTTGTGCCGCAGCGGAACCCAATTAAGTAGATTTTTATAAAAGCGAGAACGCCCCAGGGATTAAATCCGCTCCCGATGTCTCTTACTCAATGACGCGTCTTGCAAAGATGGCGCGTTTTCAATTTCGTGAGGGGAGCATTATGGCGAATGACTGGGCGTTGGACCGTAGAACTTTTTTAGCCGGCGTTGGCGCCGCGACCGTGGCGGTCGCTATGAAACCATCGCCGTCACATGCCGCCAATGGGCCACAAAACGGGGACCGGGTATTTTTGACCAACGAGGATTCGAACACGCTGACCGTGATCGATCCAGTCAAAGACGCTGTCGAGGCGACCGTCAACCTCACCAGTTTCGACGAAGACCCGCGCCCTCCCTTCCGCTTCGTCACCGGCGGGATGACTCCAACCCACGGCGCCATGGTGCAAAAGCCGCTGTATCACGGCGCCATCTCCATTCACGGCTGCGTTCCCTCACCCGACTCGACATTGCTTGCAACGGCGGGCCGCGGTACGAGCAATCTCTATCTGATCGATACTCGCACCTTGAAAGTGATCGGCAATCAGCCCAACAGCCAAGCCGGGCCGACGGCAAACGCAGAGATTCTCACCTCCGGCATTTTGGTCGGGCGCGAGCCGCATGAGCCCACCTTCACCCGCACCGGCCGCGAGATCTGGGTGGCGGTCCGCGGGGAAAACAAGATCGCTGTCATCGACGTGGACAAAGCTAAGGCCGAGTGTGCAGGCGCAGCGCCGCGCGGCTCGTCGCTTCTGCGTATGATCCCCGTGCTGCCCGGCCCGGCGATGGTCTGGTTCTCCGGCGACGGGCGCATGGCATTCATCATCTCGCAAAAGACATCGCGGATCGACGTGTTCGAGGTGAGCTACGACGCGAAGGGATTTTCGACGGAGCGGCGCAAAGCCACGCTCGATATCTCAGCCCCGGACAAATTCGGCTTCAGCCCATTCCTGAAACGCGCACCAAACAGCGCCGAAATGTGGGTATCCCACAAGCTTGCCGATGCGGTATCGGTCATTTCGAGCGCTGACGACACGAAACTGCTGGAAACCATCAGTCTTGGAGACAAGGCGCGTCCGAACCATGTGGAGTTCGTGGAAAACGCAAGCGGGCGCGTGGCTTACGTAACGTTTGCCCGCATCGACGATGACGCCCCTGGCGGTGTGGCCTCCAGCCGTGTCGGCGTCATAGACCGGAGCGCTGCAACCGGCGCGCGTAAGGTGGTTTCTACGTTCTTTAGCCAGGGCCGCGACAGCCACGGCATCTGGACCGATCCGTCCAACACCAAGCTTTACGTGGCGCATGAGGCGGATGAATTACCGGGAACGCCGAACGCGGGCCAAACCGTTTGCAGCGCTTTCGACGTCACTGATGTGTTCAAGCCGCGCTTTATCACGCAAATTCCGCTCGGTGATCTGGAATTGCCGTCTGGTAAGCTTCGGAACAAGAAAAGCATCAATCTCGTCTATGTGCGACCCGGCGCACCAAGCGCAACGGCTTAGTTGGAAAGACCGATGAACGAGCGAGATTTACCTGGCGCTGCCGATTCCAGCCATGGCCATGGGCCGCATGACCATGGCGCACACACCGGCGAAGCCAAGTTAGACAGCTATCAGCGCTTCACGTCCGAAATGCATAGCTCGATGAAGACGATGATGGAGGATATGCACCGCGATCCGCCATCCGGTGATGCCGATATCGACTTTCTCGCCATGATGATCCCGCACCATTGGGGGGCGGTCGAGATGGCCCGGCTGGTGCTGGCGGCGGGTAAGGACCCTCTGACCCGGGCGCTGGCGGAGGCGATGATCGCGGATCAGAATGGTGAGATCGCCGGTATGCGCGGACGCCTTGCGACGTTGCGGAGGGATAGCTCAGCCGCCGAGACTGACTATCCGCAACTTGACGGCAATCGGGGCCCGTCTTGAGGAGGTGTTAAACTTTGTTCTGGAACCGGCGGGAGCGTGACGCCGCCATCGAGGCTCACATCCCGGCCCTGCGGCGCTTCGCGCTGACGCTTGTTCGCGAGCGCCATAGCGCCGACGATCTCGTGCAGGATACGCTTTTGGCGGCGCTGTCGAACTGGGCTGCGCTGCGCCAGCCTGAAAGTGTCAAAAGCTGGCTATTTGCGATCCTCTACCGGAAGTTTTTGTCGGACGAACGGCGGGAGCGAGGGCGGGGCGAGCATTCCCACATCGACGAGGCGATGGCGCTTGCGACACCGCCTATGCAAGAGCAGGCGCTGGCGCAAAACGAGGCGCTACGCGCATTGACGTTGTTGCCCCATGAACAGCGAACGGTATTGTGGCTCGTTGCCATCGAGGATTTGGCTTATGCAGACGTCGCTAAGATGCTCGGGCTGCCGCTCGGGACCGTCATGTCACGGCTGGCGCGAGGGAGGGAGCGCCTAAGACAGATTCTAGAAGGCGGCGCAGTGATTGCATTGAGGAAAACAAAGTGAGCAGAAGCCACGAAAACGGTTTAGGAGCAATTGGCGAGGATGATTTGCAAGCCTTCATCGACGGGCGTCTCGACGAGGCCCGTGCGGTGAGCGTCGAAGCCTGGCTTGCCGCGAACCCAGATAAAGCTCACGCCTTCAAAGCAGACAAGCGCATCAGGGATAATCTTAGAGTTGCCGCTGCAACTCACCTTGAACCGATCCCTACCACAATGCGGCTTGCTGAATTACGCCGGGCAGGTGCTAACGCCCATCGGCGTATGGTAAAACGGGCGGTTGCATCCGTCGTACTCTTGATGGTGGGAGGGGTCGGGGGCTGGGCTGCGCGCGATGGCTTATCGCCGCCCTCCACTTTGGGTACAATGGCGGACGCGACAGCAGCCTGGCGCGTGTTCGCCAACGATCAAATTCAGCCAGTGGAGTTCACGGCCGATAACCGGGTGCGGCTTGCCAGTTGGGTGTCTGGTCAAGTAGGTCGCAGCATTGATATTCCCGATCTCACCGAGGCCGGATTAGAGTTCATGGGCGGACGCCTGTTGTCCGCCGATGCAGGCCCGGCAGGCATGTTCCTCTACGAAGACGCCGAAAAACGGCGCTTTATCTTCTACGTTCGCGCGACAACTGGCGAACGCCCGAAGGGATTGCAAATCCGCGTAAGCCAAGGCATCGAAACCCGCTTCTGGTTCGACGGACGTCATGGCTACGCTCTTGCTGGTCCCGCCCATTCGCCGCGCCTTGCCGCCGCAACGGAGGCCGTGCGCCGCTCCTACCCGGGAAATGGCGGTTAGCGGTGATGACGCGTTAGCCACAGCGGCCAAGAGGCATCCGCCGCCTGGAATCGTTGTGACGGGGGTTGCTGGTTCGAACCCGGCCGGGATCGCCATTTGCACGTTATCCTTTTAAAGTGATCGCTGCGGGCAATAATCGTCACTGCGTCATAACCGTGCTGTCGATGATGCGAAGCTCGCGGCGCCGCATGCCTGCAGGGATGGTGATGTCCTAGCCGCCAATCGTTTCAGGGTTCGGTGCGGCCTCGACGATGACGCTGCTAGGTGTAGTAAGCTCATCGTTCTCGCCGTCCTCCCGCATCAATATGCAGAGTTTGGGCGGGAGGTCGCCGCGCAGCAGCCATCTCTACCACCAAAGAAAACTCACTGTGGTTTGTCTTACACATGACGCGATATTGCGTTTAACCAAAACTAGCAACGTGGAACGTCTTGGATTGCTTTTACGGAGATCGAGGAATAACCTCAAAAGACTTTGTGCTCCATTCGAGCAGCTTAAGTGGGCTACCAAATAAGTTAGATTTTGCGCATTGCAGCGGGTGAAAATCCGCGTCAAAAATGTTGCCTTTCAACAGGGCTCAAGATGAACATGTCTCCGTCAAAGATGCTCGGTTCTCAAGACTATCCTTTAAAGAAAGTATTCCTTTCCGCGATTGCATTTGTTGGGCTGTTACTCTTTATCGTTGGTATTTACGGCATCATACGGCGTTTTCTGCAAAATACAGAATTCCCCTTGTGGACGGATCTGGGCCTTTACCTGAAAGCAGCTCGAATTGTCGCCGAGGGAGAAAATCCTTACGACCTAAGCAAGTATGGCTTCGATCTTTATGTGTATCCTCCACTGCTCGCCGACGTTATCGCCGTTATGGACATCGCGTTTGGCAGTTGGTTCGTATGGATATGGGTTGTTCTCTGTTTCATAATCATGATGGCGTCAATCATCGTGATGTTTCGTAATTTTAGCACACAGTTTTCGTGGCATTTCTTAACTTTTTTTGTTGGTTTGGTCGCCGTCAGTCATATTACGCGCGTCGACATCTATCACGGGCAGATCAATTTCCTTCTGCTCCTCTTGCTCGTACTTGGCTTGTCATATTACCTGGACGGGCGCAAAAAATTGTCGACTGTCCTATGGGCTTTCATGATTGTGTTGAAGCCCTTCATGGGAGTCATGGTTTTCTTTCTCCTGAGGCGGCGGGATTGGTGGACCGCAGGGTTTGTCGTCGGGGCAAGCGCCGTGATTTTCGCATTGTCCTTTATGCCCATGGTCGAAAATCTCTGGAGCACGTTTTTCGGATGGCTCGAGGCGACCAGGATTTATGCGCAATACGATCAAGCCGCCAAGCCCGACAACCAGTCCTTCAATGGCCTGTTCATCAGGCTTTTTTCGGAAAACCCCTTTAGCGTTCCGTATGTCAACAACCCGCGCCTTGTGAACGTGCTGCTCCTGCCTGTCGTTGGTGTCGCCGTGTGGGCCTATCTGTATGCCGTTCCTGCTGGGACGCCACTGCGAGAACCGCCTGAACAGAGCCGGCAACGCTCGCTCCTTGAACTTGGTCTGCTTATTGCCTTAAGCTTAAGTTGCGGTCCGCTTTCCCTGGGCGATCACTTGTTCGTCGCGCTCCCGGTTCTGGCGGCGTCCCTCATGTTCACTGCTCGGAGTTTTGCAAACAACTCGCCGAACAGATTTCTCTGGGTCACCGTCTGCATTGCCTGGGGGCTTGCGTTCATCGTCCTGCTCTCGCCGGTGAGATTGCCCTTCGAGGTTGGAAACCCCGATACCTGGGGAACTAAAGCTGAAGGTCTGTGGATCTTTATCAGCGGGCGGCACGGGATCGCCATGATGGTCGCGTCGCTTCTGACAGCATACGTCATACGCCGGGATCGTTCAGAAAACCACGGGCATGCGCACCAAGGCGCAGTCCCTGCGTAATACCACTAAACACATTCGGATCGCACGGCAATGATTGGCGTTCACAGCGTGCTGCTCGCCCAAAAGTTTCAAATCCAACACGTCACCTTGCAAACCGACACGGCGGATTGCCGTGAGGGCAGCACGGAGCATGAATTGCAATAACGCGCACCACAATCATCATGAAGAAAGGGTGATTTTTCAGGAGTCACCACTTTCACAAATTGGAATTAGTGGGGGGTATCACATGGGATTTATCGTCCATGGCGTGGCGATGGCCTTCATGGTCGTCCGAAGGCGCTGAGTGTGTTAGCTTGCCTCGATATTCACCGATGCCTAGCCGCAGAATGCTAATGGATGACGTCAAAAACAACCCGGCCATAATGGAGGTCACAATTAAGTCCGTCCAAGCCGTCGCTGTCACCCAAACAGACACAGCTGCGCCCATCACCGCCACGTTGCCGATGGCGTCATTTCGGGAGCATAGCCAAACGGAGCGGACATTAGCGTCGCCATCCTTGTAAAGTACCAGCAGCAAAAGCTGGCGACATTGGCGGCAAGCGCGAGAAATCCTACAACCCCCATGATCTCCGCGCTCGGCACGCCAAGCACTAACACCTGATAAGCTGTTGAGCCAAACACCCAGAGCCCCATAAAAAATAGACTAATGCCCTTTGCCAGCGCTGCGATGGCGCGTGTTTGCAAGCTCATGCCGATGACCGCGAGGCTTATGCCATAGGTGAGCGTATCGCCGAGGAAGTCGAGCGCGTCGGCTTGCAAGGCTTGGCTGCCTGCGAGAGGGCAGTCCGTCATTTCCAACGAACATGACCGCGTTAATAGCAATGACGATCCAAAGAAAAAATGGCTCCCCGGCCTGGAATCGAACCAACGACCGATCGGTTAACAGCCGAACCGCCGTTTCTAATCGGCTGACAAACCCTCGAATTTCGCGTCGTGGCCGCAGCAACTGGCTGACATCTTCTCAACTCCATTCGGCATCGCACTCCTGTGCTGCGGAATCAATTCGACAGAGACCGCGACGCTTGCCGGTCAGATCGTCACGGAGGGCTTTCTCGACATAAAGCTGCCGCCGTGGCCTAGACGGCTCATCACGCGCGCAATTGCCATCGTTCCCGCGTCGATAGTAACAATTTGGGATGGCGACGCCGGGACTGCGAAGCTTTTGATCTTGAAGCAGGTTGTTCTCAGTTTGCAGCTTTCATTCGCCGTGTTTTCTGCTTGTGATGTTTACGGCGGATAAAGCAAAAATGGGCGCGCTGGTCGCGCCGCGATGGCTCATTTTGCCGGGCTGATCGCAATCGTCATAGCCATGCTAAACATTAAGCTGCTGATTGATTTCTGTTTCACCGCTTTGCATGCATAAAGTCTTTAAAGTTCCTTTGTGCGGAGGCGAAGCGCATTCGCAATGACGCTGACCGATGAGAGCGCCATCGCGGCGGCGGCGATCATGGGCGACAGCAGCAGGCCCAGAAACGGGTAGAGGAGGCCCGCCGCGATTGGTACGCCCGCTGAGTTGTAGATGAAGGCGAAGAACAGATTTTGGCGGATGTTGCTCATCACCGCCTTCGACAGAGCCCGCGCCCGCACGATGCCCATAAGGTCGCCTCTAAGTAGCGTTACGCCCGCACTCTCTATCGCAACGTCCGTTCCCGTGCCCATGGCGATGCCCACATCGGCGGCGGCGAGCGCTGGCGCGTCGTTCACGCCGTCGCCTGCCATGGCCACAACGCGGCCCTCTGCGCGCAGACGCTCCACGATGCGGGCCTTGTCGGCGGGCAGCACTTCGGCTTCGATCTCGGTTATGCCAAGCTTGGCGGCAATGGCTTGCGCCGTGGTCTTGTTGTCCCCCGTCAGCATGACGATACGGATGCCCGCGTCGCGCAAGGCGGCAAGCGCGGGCGCGGTGGTTTCCTTGATCGGATCGGCGATAGCGATGACGCCAGCCATCTGATCGCGGATTGCGACGAACACGACAGTTGCGCCTTCGCGGCGTAGAGCTTCGGCATCGGTCTCCAGTGCGCCCAGCGAAACGCCGCGCTCTGTCAAAAACTTGGCTGTGCCTATGAGAACTAGGGCTTCGTTAATTTTGCCGGCAATCCCCTTACCCGTAACGGCGTCAAAATCTGCTGCGTTGCTCAACGCGAGGCCGCGCGCCTCCGCTTCCTTCACGATCGCCGCGCCCAAGGGATGTTCGCTGCCACGCTCAAGACTGGCCGCGAAACGCAGCACGTCGTCTTCCTGAAAGCCGGGGGCGGTTTTTATCGCAGTCACCGCCGGTTTGCCGAGCGTTAGCGTGCCGGTTTTATCGAGGATGATCGTGTCGACCTTTTCCAGCCGTTCGAGCGCCTCAGCGTTTTTGATGAGCACCCCGGCCTGCGCGCCGCGCCCAACGCCGACCATGATCGACATCGGCGTGGCAAGGCCGAGCGCGCAGGGGCAGGCGATGATAAGCACGGATACGGCAGCGACGAGGCCATACGTGAAGCGCGGTTCCGGCCCCCAGATCGACCACGCAATGAACGCCAGCGCGGCCACGGCGATGAC
>JBGSLP010000071.1:0-20238 GCA_041740655.1 Alphaproteobacteria bacterium | reverse complement strand
GCTGTCGATATGGCAAAGGTGGTTCTGCAGTACGGCAAAGACCCTGAGTTGAAAAAGCTCGCGCAGGACATCATCAAATCACAAGCGACGGAAATCGCGTTCATGAAGGCGTGGCTTGAAAAGAATGGCAAAAAGTAGAATCGCGAGATCGAAGACGGCTAGTTTCTCTGGTAATACAGACTCTAGCCGTCTGGAGGCGCTTAATGATAAAAGAGCAAAATATATCATCAGTTTTGAGAAGTTTATTCTTTATGCGCTGTCACTTTTTATTATGGTCGCGCCAACCACCAAAGCTCGGTCAGGTCCATACAACTCGCGCAGCTTTGTGACAGAGGCGCCGCTTGCGCCAGTTGTTCAACGAGGCCCCAATGGAGGCACGATGGTGTTGATCAGAGGTCACCATGTTGAAATGGTGGTCGGATTGGATAACGTGATCGAACCCGGTGATGCCAAGACGCCCGTCATTTTCGCGCCCAAGCGCCTGTCACGTTCTCGTGCCGCTCGCAGCCTTTATCCAGCAGCGATGAGCAGTGGGTAATCAACGTCATTTTTAGCGATGGTCACGGAATGGGCTGGCGAATGCCTCGCAAACGCAGAGCCGCTATATAATTGACGGCTCTGCGCGGAATTGTCGGCCCGAAATACTGGATTGTCCTCAACGTGCATAACACGCAAGGTGTGGATGGTAATCGTCGCAGTTATCATGGTCATGAGCGGTGCGGTGATCATCGTAACCCTGGCTGTGCGCGCGATGAGAGCATTGATGCCGGGAGCGTACGCAACCGATGAACTGCCAACCGTCATGTATTTTGGTGATGCGGCCCTGAGGGGGGGTAATCGGATGTCCGTTTTGATATGGGTTAAGTAAACCTATTTCAGCTTTGGCAACATATCCACTCAATGCGACGCTGCTGACCGCGACTAGGCCGAAAAGTAATCCTTTAAACACTGTTCCATCCTCCCTAATTAAGCCATATCTTACGTTGAGCTTTTGGCTGTGAACACGCAATGAATGGGCCGTTCAACAAGCCAATAGCTTTCTCGTCATGGCGGATTTCGAACGGGATAATCCGTAACCATGGGGGCGGATGAGGGAAATTATCGCCACCTCGACAGTCTCCGGAGAAGTTCCCAGAATAGCGTCGAGGTGGCGTGTAGAGGAAAGACAGCTTTTATTTCTCCGCGCGTTTCGCCTGTTTGCCAACCCACTCTGTGAGTTGAACGATCTCTTTTTCCTGGTCGCTGATGATTTTCTCGGCCAGCTTTTTCATCTCGGCGTTCTTGCCGGCTTTAAGCACCGCTTTTGACATGTCGATGGCGCTTTGGTGATGCGGGATCATGGAGCATGCCCACGCGATGTCTGGGTCGCTGATCATCATGCCCTGCATCATGGCGGGCTCCATTTTCATCATCGCCATGTGAAACGCCTTTTGCGTTTCGTTCATGCCGTCCATCATAATGGGCGGCTTTTGCGGCATGGTCATTTTGCTCATTGGAGCGGAGGTGCAAGCCGCCGGCAAATCGAGTGCAGTTTTCATATTGTCCGATTGCGCGATTGCAGACGTCGATAAAATCAGACCTAAACTGAGCGCCGTAAGGGATATCGTATTCATAGTGGTTTTCCTTTGATGAAATTAAGCCGCCATGCGGCGGCAGCTTTCGGCGCAAGCGCGGCAGGCGTCGACACATTCCTGCATATCGCCAACCTGTTCGCAGCTTTTGGCGCAGTCCTCGCAGACATCGGCGCATTCCGCGCACATATGTTTGTGATGCACGGTGCCGATGAGCATGAAGTTGCCGGCGGCCTGGCAGGCTTCCGCGCAGGTCAGCATCAGCCGGAAGTGCATCGGCTCGACATGTTTGCCGCCTGCCTCCAGGCAATGATGCATAGCCATGGCGAGGCAGACGGAATGGCAACGTAGGCATTCGTCGATACAGGCCTGCATATCCGCTGAGAGTTTATGATCGTGATGCATAAGGTTGCTCCCTGTTGGGCATCTTATCCCCTCGCGTAGCCATGACCTTTGTCGCAGGCGCGAGGGGTTGCACTGAATACCCCGTGAGGGTATAAAGGTTCCATGAATCAGGAATCAAAACAGAAATGCCTGCAGCGACTGAGTAAAGTCGAAGGGCAAGTGCGCGGCATTGGGCGCATGATTGAGGATAATCGCTATTGCATCGACATCATCACCCAGATTTCCGCGGCGCAGGCGGCGCTGCGCAAAGTCGAGGAGGAGTTGCTGCGCAATCACGTCAGCCACTGCGTTGAGCATGCCATCGCCAGCGGCGACGTCGAAGATCAGCGCAAGAAAGTGGCGGAACTGATCGAGGTTTTGGGCAGGAGATCGCGCTGAACAGCGTCGCAAGGAGTTAGAAAATGAGCAAGAAGCAAATAATTTTTTCACGAAGACTATTCGTGGGTGGCATTGCGCTGATGACGATGGCAGCGATTTATCCAGTTCGGGCCGAAAATAAGCCGAAGATCACTGTCTACAAAAGCCCGACCTGTGGCTGCTGTCAGAAATGGGCGGATCACCTGACGGCGGCTGGTTTTGCGACGGAGTTGATCAATCGCGGCGGCATCACCACCCTGAAAAATGAGTGGGGCGTGCCAGAAGCGCTGCACTCCTGCCATACTGGCAAGATCGATGGCTACGTCATTGAGGGCCACGTTCCTGCCTCAGCGATTAAACGACTTTTAGCCGAGCGTCCTCAGGCCGCTGGATTGGCTGTGCCTGGCATGCCCATCGGATCGCCCGGCATGGAAGGCGGCGAGCCGGAGACTTACGACGTGGTGCTGTTCGGCAAAGACGGCCAGAAAACGTTCGCAAAATATCGCGGTGGGGATGAAGTCCGGTAATAGTGGACCAGATTAACAGGGACAACAAATCAGGAGATGATTATGAAAAAGTTTCGTGTGTTTGCCTTGTTGCTTTCGACTGCATGTCTTGTATCGCCCTCGGTTGCACAAGACACGATGGTAGCCGGCGAAGTAACCAAAATTGATCCAGCAAGTGGCCAGATCACGATCAAGCACGGGCCGATTAAAAAATTCGATATGGATGGAATGACGATGTCATTCAAAGCGGGCGATCCGGCCATGCTCACCCAGGTCAAGCCCGGCGACAAAATCCAGTTCACACCGGATACCGTGAACGGCAAATTCACCGTCACCAAGATCGAAAAGGTAAAATAGCTCGGGAAGTCAAAGCCGTCACCTGAAGTGGCGCCGAAAAACACTGAACTGAAAGTGCTGGATTTTGCCCGCCGGGGTTGAATGCTTGTGGTCGCGTTTAAGTAGCAATTCGAAGTTCGGGCCCAAAACGTGTGCAAGCGAAGTTGAATCATAACGGACGATGGGCAGGCTGCTACACGATTCAGGGCCGTTCAGCCCGAACGTGCCAATGATTGCAATACCCCCAGGCCTGAGGGCAATGCTAAGCCGAACAAGATAAGCGGCTCTGTCGACCGGACTGGTCAGGAAGTGAAACGCCGCTCGATCATGCCAAAGATCATATTGTCGTTTCGGCTTCCACGCCGTCACATCGGCGGAGATCCAGTTGACGCAAGATGCTCTTATCCCCAAGCGAGATTTGGCAACGGCCAAAGCTTCCTCGGAAAGGTCGAGCATCGAGAGGTCGGTAAAGCCCCTATCCAGCAAAGCATCCGCCAGCCGCGAGGCGCCCCCGCCAATATCGACCACGGAACTGCTCAGCGGCAAGCCGCACGCACGAATAAGGTCCAAGGACACAATTGGCGTGTCCTCGAACCAGCTTACGGCGGTGTCGGCTTTGCCGCCATAAACGCCTTCCCAATGGGCTTTCTTACTGGCGCCGTCCAACATCATGCCCTTTACGTACCCCGACAGTTACCCAGTACTCCCGCGGCACGCAAATTCCGAGCGGCGTGGCGAAACTGTCATGGAATGTAATGAAGTCGCGAGTCAGTCCGGCGCGTTTTTCCTCGTCCAGATTAGCGTTAAGACTTTTGGTAGGACCGTAGCCGTTGACAAACGTGTTCCACGCGGCCTCGCCGCTGGCTTCCCGATAATATGAAACGCCCTTCTCGAATTTGAGATCGAAAGCGACCCCTAGAAGCTCTTCGATCCGCTCTGTCTTTCCCCATTCAAAAGGGGAGGGCGGAGCTGGGTTCGGCGGTGGTGGCATATATGGCTTCATAACCATGAACATTTTGAAGAGATTGCTGTCGGACAGCCATGTGGTGAGGGCAATCCGTCCGCCCGGGCGACAGACGCGGGCAAGTTCGGCGGCGGCGGCCTCAGGCCTGCTGGCGAACATGACGCCGCAGGTTGAGATGACCGCATCGAACGATGCGTCGGCGAACGGCAGTTTTTCCGCGTCGCCAATGCGATATTCGATATCGAGATTCTCGGCTTTCGCCCGCTCCGCCGCTGTGGCGATCAAGTCGGATCCGATATCGACGCCTATAACCTTTGCGCCGCGCCGCGCCACAAGCCGTGACGTCCAGCCCGTGCCGGTTGCGAGGTCAAGAATGCGCTCGTTGGCTTGCGGATTGAGGCGGAGCACGCAATGCTCGATCGAGTCCGCAATACCGCGGCTGATATCCTCGTAGCTTGCGCCGCCGGAATTCCATACCGCAGCGGGCTTCTGATTATGCTGCTGAATTTCTACGTCCATGGCGAATCTTCCTTCTTTTGGCTTCGTTGTTTTTGGTCTCGATACGGGCAGCGCCCTCACTTTACACCTGTTTCGCCTTCACCAGCCCGTATATCGCCGGGATGACGATCAGGGTCAGCAGCGTGGAGGAAACCATGCCGCCGATCATCGGCACGGCGATGCGCTGCATCACCTCGGAGCCCGCGCCGGTCGACCACAGGATCGGCACAAGGCCCGCCATGATGGCGGCGACGGTCATCATTTTCGGGCGCACGCGCTCGACTGCGCCCTCCATGATCGCGGCGTGCAGGTCAGCGCGGGCGAAGGCACGCCCAGCGGCCACGCATCGCTCTTTTGCCTCTTTCAGCGCCTGATCGAGATAAATCAGCATAATGACGCCGGTTTCAGCCGCCACCCCCGCCAACGCGATGAAGCCGACCGCCGCCGCGACGGAGAAGTTAAAATCCATATAGTCCATCAGCCACAGCCCGCCAACGAGCGAGAATGGCAACGAAAGCATCACGATTAGCGTTTCCGTAAGTCGTCCAAAGTTGAGATAAAGCAGCAGGAAAATGATCATCAGCGTCGCCGGAATGACAATGGTCATGCGCTTCTTCGCTCGCTCCAGGAACTCGAACTGCCCACTCCAGGCGGCGTAATAGCCGGTTGGAAATTTCACCGCGTCCGTAACCGCTTTTTGCGCGCGGGCGACATAGCCGCCCAGATCGCTTTCGCGGGTGTCCACGAACACATAAACGGCGAGTTGTCCGTCCTCTGTGCGGATCATGGTCGCGCCTTGCGAGCGCTTCACGCTCGCCACCTCGCCGATTGGCACCGACGCGCCGTTCGGCAGCGACACCAGCACCTCGGACGCGATCGCCTCGGGGTCGGAACGCACTTCGCGGGGATAACGCAGCACCACGGAGTAGCGCTCGCGGCCCTCCACCGCCATCGTCACAGGCTCCGCGCCGAGCGCCATGGAGATGGTTTTCTGTACATTCTCAACCGAGAGGCCGTAGCGGGCGATCTGATCGCGATCCGGCTCGATTTCGAGGAAATAGCCGCTGTTCACCCGCTCGGCATAGGCGCTAGCCGTGCCGGGAACTGGGCGCAAAGCCGCCTCGACTTCCTTCGCCAACCGCTCCAGCTCCTTCAAATCCTTGCCGAAAATCTTCACGCCCACGGGCGTGCGGATGCCCGTCGCAAGCATGTCGATGCGCGCCTTGATCGGCTGCGTCCAGGCGTTGGAGACGCCAGGGAATTGCAAATTGGCGTCCATCTCCGCGACGAGCTTGTCGGGCGTCATCCCCTCCCGCCATTCATTTTGCGGCTTCAGGTTGATAAGGGTTTCGAACATCTCCACTGGAGCCGGGTCGGTCGCCGTTTGCGCGCGGCCCGCCTTGCCCCACACACTTTCCACTTCGGGGAAGGTTTTGATGATCTTGTTCTGCGTTTGCAGCAGTTCGGCAGCTTTCGTCACCGACAGGCCGGGCAGCGTCGTCGGCATGTAGAACAGCGTGCCCTCGTTGAGGTTCGGCATGAACTCCGAGCCGATGCGCTGTGCGGGGATCACGGACGCGCCCAAAATACCGACCGCTAACAGAATTGTCAGCACCTTGGCCCGCAGCACCAGCTTGATAACCGGACGGTACATCCAGATCAGAATCCGGTTGAGCGGGTTTTTCGCCTCCGGAATGATGCGACCCTTGATGAACAGGATCATCAGCGCCGGCACAAGCGTGACGGACAGCAGCGCCGCCGCCGCCATGGCGAAGGTTTTGGTGTAGGCGAGCGGCTGGAACAGGCGGCCCTCCTGCGATTCCAGCGCAAAGATCGGCAAAAACGACACGGTGATGATCAGCAGGCTGAAAAACAGCGCCGGGCCGACCTCCTGCGCGGCTTTGATGAGCACCTCCGTGCGCGGGGTGTCGGGCGCAGCGTGCTCCAGCCGTTTGTGCGCGTTCTCGATCATGACGATGGCCGCGTCCACCATCGCGCCAATGGCGATAGCGATGCCGCCAAGGCTCATAATGTTCGACCCCAGCCCTAGCGCGTGCATGGCGATGAAGGCGATCAGGATGCCGATGGGTAGGCTGATGATGGCGACCAGCGCGCTCCGCGCGTGCAGCAGGAAGATGAAGCACACGGCGGCGACGATGAGGCTTTCCTCAGTCAGCGTAATTACCAGTGTTTCAATGGCGCGGTGGATCAGATCGGAGCGGTCGTAAACGGGCGTGATATCAACGCCCTCGGGCAAGCTGGGCTTGATCGCCTCGATCTGCGCTTTCACATCGCCGATCACATCGAGCGCATTGGCGCCATAGCGTTGCACCGCGATGCCAGAGGCCGCCTCCCCCTCGCCGTTCATCTCGGCGATACCGCGCCGCTCGTCGGGCGCGAGTTCGATTTTGGCGATATCCTCCAGCAGCACAGGCGTGCCGTTTTCCGCTTTCAGCGCGATGCGTTTGAGGTCGTCGATGCCCTTCAGATAGCCGCGGCCGCGGATCATGAATTCGGTTTCGGCAAGCTCGATAGTGCGCCCGCCGGTGTCCATGTTGGACGACTTCACAGCATCGCGAACCTGTTCGAGCGTGATGCCGAGCGCCTTCATACGGCCCGGATCGGCGATGACGGCGTATTGCTTGACGAAGCCCCCGACGCTGGCGATCTCCGCCACGCCCTGCGCCTTGGCGAGGCCGAATTTTACCTGCCAGTCCTGGAGCGAGCGCAACTCCGCCAGGTTTTGCGTCTTGCCGGTTAGCGCGTACTGGTACACCCAACCAACGCCCGATGCGTCAGGCCCCAAACTCGGCGTGACGCCAGCGGGCAAGCTCTTCTGCGCGCTGTTGAGATATTCCAGCACGCGGCTACGCGCCCAGTAAATGTCCGTGCCGTCCTCGAAAATCACATAAACGAACGACACGCCGAAGAACGAGAAACCGCGCACCACGCGCGATTTCGGCACGTTCAGCATCGCCGTGGTCAGAGGGAAAGTCACTTGATCCTCGATCACCTGCGGGGCCTGGCCGGGATAGTCGGTGAAAACGATGACCTGGGTGTCCGACAGATCGGGGATCGCGTCCAAGGGCACGCGGGTCAGTGAATACACGCCCGCCAGCGTGGCGAATACAGCGGCGATAAGCACCAAAGTGATGTTGGTCGCCGACCAGCGGATAAGCGCACCGATCATGGTTTTGCCGCCATCTCTGGGGCAGGCGCTGGCTCAGCGGCGGAGGTTGTGGTGAAGCCGGAGAGCGCGGCCTTTAGGTTGCTCTCGGCGTCGATGAGGAAATTGCCGGTTACGACGATCTCATCGCCATCAGTCAGCCCTTCGCGCACCTCCACCATGCCGCCGCCATGGCTGCCCAGTTTCACCTCGCGCGGCTCGAAGCGGCCTTCGCCCTTTGACACGAACACGACCCGCCGGTCGCCGTTGTCGATGATGGCGGAGGCAGGAATGGCGAACACCGGCTGATCGGACGCCGCCGCCTCAATGGAAACGTCCGCGTAAAGCCCCAGCTTGATGCGCTGACCAGGGTTTGGCAACTCGATCCGCAGCATGGCGGTGCGCGACGCCATATTGATATGCGGCAGGATCAGCGCGACCTTGCCCTCGAACGGCTCGCCCGGGAACGCCTTCAAATTCACCAAGGCGCGCTGGCCCACGCGGATGGCGCTCAAGTCGCGCTCCGCCACTTCGGCCATTACCCATACGGTGGACAGGTCCGCCAGCTTGAACAGCATATCGCCCGCGTTGAACTTCATCCCCTGAAGGGCGGGCTTCTCGATCACCGTGCCCGCCATGGGCGACGACCAGACGAGGGTGCGGCTCGGTTCGCGGGTTTTCTTAAGGTTGGCGATGGCGGCGTCAGGAAACCCGAACGTGCGCAGGTTCATCTCCTCCGGCGTTGGTTTGCCGGACGGGCGTTCCTGATCAAGCGCGCGCAGAAAATCTGCCTGGCGGATGAACACCTCCTGGCTCGACATCCACACTTTGGCGAGCGGCTCGCCGGCTTTCACCTCCACGCCGGTTTCTTTAACGTAAAGCTCGTCCACGAAGCCGTCGAACTTGAAGCCCACGACCGAGAGCGTGCGCTCATCCGGCATAACCGTGCCGGTTGCCCGCACGGTTTTCGTGACCATCCGCCGCCTCACGGGTTCAGTGGTCACACCCGCCCGCTGCACTTTGTCAAGGCTCACCTGGATGGAGCCTTTTGGCCCCAAATCCTCGCCCTTGTAGACGGCAATGTAATCCATCCCCATCCAATCCTTTTTCGGCGTCGGCGAAACGTCCGCCAGCCCCATCGGATTGCGATAATAAAGAAGCTCGCGCTCTTTCGGAGGCTCGTTCATGAACGCTTTCGGCTCGGGCGTATCCTTTACGGCGAAGATCACGACGCCGGACACCGGCTCGGCTTGCCCCGGGACGGTCGCGGTAATGGCGAGCGCCCAGCGTCCGGCCATAATGAAATCGGTCTCAAAAGCGAGCACACCCGGCGCGGAGGACGGCAGCGGGCGCAGCCGCGAATCCATCGCCGCCATGCCGTCCGGTCCCATGTCGATGCGGGTTGACGTGACCTTGATGTCGGAGACCGGCACCGGCGCGGCGCCCGCAAGGCGGACTTCGAGCCGAATGGCCTTGCCCATGGAGACTTCGGAGGACACCGCCTCCCATTTCAGGTCAGCGGCGAGGGCGCAGCGGAGCGTTACAGTCAGAAAAAGCGCAGTCACGGCGATGAGCGCCGCAGCGGCCATGCCGCGCGCCAGCAAAATATGCGATGTCATAAGATCAATCCTGTCTTAGCAATTCGGACGGCGGTCGCATGCACGCCCACACGGCGTCTGCGTCGCCACGAAACAAAAGACGGCGTTCGCTTTCGCGGGCGCCGTTTCAAAAATTGCTAGACCAATCGGGGAGGGGGAAGTGGCGGATCGAGCGTCGAGCCTATGACGAGATCAATGTGCGGATTTGAGAAAACCAATGGAGCGCTTAATACCAACGCTTTATGCGGCTCAGCGAGGTTCGATCCCGCCGGACTATGACAGGCCGCGCAATCGCTACCCATAACGCAATCCGGCTTACAGCCGTCACACTCGTCCGGGCAGTCGGCATGCATTTCAACACCCACGATCGGATTAGCCAGAACGGTTACGACGTGGGACGCTGTAAAGCCCGCGCCCAAAATCGCAATCATCAAAAGCCTGGCCAGTTTCCGGATCAGTAACTGCATTATTACTAGATAACAAATGCCGCCGAGCTTGCCAATCGCGCATGGCGCACAATGCCGTTACACGTGCGAAGCTCCTCATAATCACCCTTTGATCCAAGCATTGAAGGCTTGACGGGGCTTCTTTCACACAATAACCAACAGCCATGATCTTTGTTTCGCTTCGCGACCTTGGCCGTATCGTGCTTGCCTTGGCGCTTGTGCTCAGCACGACGCCGCACTCGCATTCCGCAAACTCGATCGATCATACTTCGTCCCTGCAAGACAGCGTGTCCAGCGATCATACTCATGACGACGGCGCCGAGATCGGCCACCATCACGATGACGATCAGGACGAGCTGCATGATCCCGGGCATAGCCATGGGCACAAGGTTGCCGACCATAACCACGACAAGCCATGCGGGGTTGCTATTGCTCCAGCTACTGGTTGCCATGCGCACGCTTGCTGGGCGCCTCCAAGCGAGCAGCGTGGCTGGACGATGACGCCGTCGCAGCTTGATCGCCCCCCGCGAAGCGGTTTCCTCATCTGATTTGTCGGCTGCACTTACTGCGGCCTTCCCCAATTCCAGACTTAGGATAATCCATGCTATCTGCCGCTTTCCCGCGCCGGGGAGGTCGTTTGCCGTATGGGCGAACGCTGCTTCCTGTGGCTATAACGACGCTTTGCCTCATCATCACCGGTTACGCCTCCGAGGCGCTCGCCCACGGCGTCGCCACTGGCGACAAAGGCTATATCCAGGAAATCACGGGGGTTCACCTCATCGCCTTCATGTATCTGGGGGCCAAGCATATGGTGACCGGCTACGATCATCTGCTGTTCCTGTTCGGCGTGATTTTCTTCCTCTACAAAATGAAGGACATCGGGATTTACGTGACGCTGTTCGCCATCGGCCATTCCACGACCATGCTGGCCGGGGTTTACTACGGAGCCAATGTCAGTTCCTACCTCATCGACTCGATCATCGGCTTCTCGGTGGTTTATAAGGCACTCGACAATATGGGGGCCTATCAGCGCTGGTTCGGCTTCCAGCCCAACACCAAGGCGGCGACGCTGATTTTCGGCTTCTTCCACGGCTTTGGCCTCGCGACGAAGATTCAGGAGTTCGACCTGTCGAGGGATGGGCTGCTGCCAAACCTGCTCGCCTTCAATGTGGGCGTCGAGATCGGCCAGCTTCTGGCGCTCGGCGCGATCCTCATCCTCATGGGCTACTGGCGCCGAACGCACAGCTTCTTCCGCCACGCCTACACCGCCAATGTCGCCATGATGACGGCAGGCTTCGTCCTGATCGGTCTGCAACTCACGGGCTATTTCGTCTCTTAAATCAAAGGAACCCGACAATGTACAATACAGACCTTCCAACCCGTGCCGAATTGCCCACTACCGGCCAGCTTGTGCGCTCGACATTCATCGCCATCGCGACCGCCGCAGCGCTGCTTATCACCGTCGTGCTCCCCGCCGAATATGGCATTGACCCGACCGGCGCGGGCAAGGCGCTTGGCTTGAAGCAGATGGGCAAAATCAAAACCCAGCTTGCCGACGAAGCCGAGAAAGATGCGGCAACTGATGCGAAGAAAGCTAGACCGGATGAGCGCTCCAGTCTGTTTGGCCGCATCTTGGCCGAACTCGTGATCGGCCAAGCGCATGCGCAAGCTGCGCCTATCATGCGCACAGACGAGACCATCGTCACGCTCAAGCCGGGCGAGGGCGTCGAATACAAAGCCAGCCTCGTGAAGGGCCAGAAAATTGTCTATTCGTGGGTCGTGAGCGGCGGCAAGGTGAACCACGACACCCACGGTGAGCCGCATGGCAAACCCGATGAGACCAAAAGCTACAAAAAGGAGCGGGGCGTCGAGAAGGACGAGGGCACGCTTGAGGCGGCTTTCGACGGCAGCCACGGCTGGTTCTGGCGCAACCGCGGCTCGGCGCCCGTTACAGTTACGCTCAAAACCAGCGGCGACTACGCCGAAATCAAGCGGAAGTAACCGCCGACGCCCTCGCGCGCTGAGCGCGAGGGCTATCTTTTGGAAGCCGCCATGTTTGAACCGTTTCGCAACCGCACCTATGGCCGCTTATTTCTTGCGCAAGTCATCGCGCTGGTTGGCACGGGGTTGCTAACGGTCGCGCTTGGGCTGCTGGCTTATGAGCTTGCGGGCGGCAATGCGGGGCAAGTGCTCGGCACGGCGCTCGCCGTCAAGATGATCGCCTATGTCGGCGTTGCGCCCATCGCTGGCGCGGTTGCCGGGATGCTGCCGCGCCGGACTATGCTCATCGCGCTCGATCTGGTGCGCGCAGTGATCGCGCTGTTTTTGCCTTTCGTGGATCAGGTCTGGCAGATTTACGCTCTGATTTTCATCCTGCAATCGGCCTCGGCCGCCTTCACGCCGACGTTTCAGGCAACCATCCCGGATATCCTCCCCAACGAGAACGATTACACGAAAGCGCTGTCGCTATCTCGCCTCGCTTACGATTTGGAGACACTGCTCAGCCCGGTGCTCGCGGCTGCGCTCCTCACTGTGATGAGCTTCCACAGCCTGTTCGCTGGCACGGCGCTAGGCTTCATGCTCTCTGCGGCTTTCGTGTGGTCGATTGTTCTACCGCAGCCGAAACCGTCGCAAATGTCGAGCTTCCTGAATCGACTTACGAGCGGCGTGCGGATTTATCTGGCGACACCGCGTCTGCGCGGGCTGCTCGCTCTCAATCTCGCAGCGGCGGCGGGCGCTGCCATCGTATTCGTCAACACAATCGTCATTGTGCGTGTCACGCTCGCGCTGGGCGACCGTGAAGTTGCCTTAACGCTCGCGGCGTTTGGCGCTGGATCCATGGCGGCAGCGTTTGCCCTGCCGCGAATTCTGGATCATTTAACCGACCGCACGGTCATGCTGATCGGAGCCGGCGTCATGATCCCGCCGCTGCTTGCCGCCGCTTCAGCCTTGTGGCGGATGGAGGGGAACGCCGCATGGTACGTAATCCTCACTACATGGCCAATTCTGGGCGCAGGCTATGCCGCAGTCGTCACGCCGTCTGGCCGCCTGCTTCGCCGCTCCGCGCACGATGCGGATAGACCGGCGCTGTTCGCCGCACAATTCGCTCTTAGCCATGTTTGCTGGCTGATAACCTATCCCCTCGCAGGATGGCTTGGCGCGAAAGCAGGATTGCCGACGACGCTGGTCGTGCATGCGGCGCTGTGTGGATTTGCGGCTTTGCTCGCCTTGCGCCTATGGCCCGCCGCTGACCCTGAGGTTCTGGAGCATTCCCACCCCGATTTACCCGAAGCCCACCCGCATGTACAGACATCGGGCGTCAGACATGCCCATGCCTTCATTATCGATCCCCTGCACCGGCATTGGCCCTCGTGAACTCAACCGCGTGAAATCAGCAGCCAAACGCTGGAATCAATAATCGCAGCGCCACTCGATGCTTCAATACCACAGCCAATGCGGCGGCGCATCGCCTCGCTCCCGGCTAACGGCTTCATGTAGCGAGAGCACACTAACATGGCTGCCCGGGGAAGGCCGCCACGGCGAAGATCATCGCTGTCGCGGCGCCCGCCGTGACGATCAGACAGCCAGGACGATGCCGCGCGTTACCTTAAAGATTACACCGCATACATGCACCGAAACAGCAGGGTGTCGCTCACTGAAATGTTTTACAAACTAATACAAAGCTTCAATGTTTATTGAGACAAATTGGCCCATGTTTGTAAAACATTTCTTGTTTTAAAACAGCGACTTATGGATAAAAAGCTTTGGGGCAGTGTTTGGTTATAGCGGCTCTGAATCGCCCGGCAACCGGCGGTATGACATCCGTTCAGGCAGGCCGGTCATTTTTCGCAAGAAGTGTTTTCAAGCACCCGACCATGTCCTACTGCTGTCGCAATATCCCTTAAAAATGCTCCGATCTCAGTTGATCGAGCTTTTTGTGTAACGCCATGATTTCAGTCTCGGCTTTCAGATTCATTCCATAGTCATGGGCCGCATCCTGCCGGTCTTTTGCCGCCAGTCGTTTTTGTGACGTCATGATGATCGAGGCCTGAAGCGCGGCGATCATCGACAGAATAAGATTCAAAAAAATGAAGGGGTAAGGATCGAAAGCCTAGGCTCTGTTGACAAAGTGGATTTCCAAATCTCTTACATCGTGATTCAAGATTGCTCTCTGAGGGAAGCAATTTTGATTCGAGCTCTGATGAGCGCGGAGGAATGGAGCTTTTTTGAGCCGTTCCTGTTGTGCAAGGGGCCAAAATCGGGCCGTCCGCCATTGAACCATCGTCTTGTTCTGGATGGGATTTTCTGGCTGGCCGCACCGGTGTGCATTGGCGCGATCTGTCGGATTATTTCGGTAAATGGTCGAGCGTTTACCGCCAGTTCCGGCGCTGGACGCTGGCGGGTCTTTGGGACATTTTGCTCGATGCCCTGAGCGAGACTGAAGATGTCCCCGAGAGTTATCACGGGTTTGTCGTGTCCAGACTGCTTGCGCCAGTGTAGAACCACGCCAGCCCGATCACGATCGCGGCAAGAACCGATATTGCGCCCTGACCAAGTATACTACGGAAAACTGAAAACATCGGGGTTTCACACCATCATTTTCCAGAGCGAGCTATAGGATAAAATTCGTAAGGGGAAGCGTCTTGCGAGATGGCTTGAACATAGCTCTATGGCCGCCGCGCCAGTTCGCCGCTCTTACCGAAATATCCACTCCACGCAAACCAATACGCAATATGCCCGGGCAAGCGGGCGAGAGTTTTGCCATCGGGGCCAACAAGCGAGTCTTCTGTGACACGCCAGATTACGCCATCTTGCATAACCTCGCCCGGTTTCTCGCTTTTCGCAAACTTGAGGCGCTCGGAGCGGTAAGCGCGCACCGTGCGCGTCGCGGCGTCGCCGATGAGCACAAGATCAAGGATCCCCGCCGAGTCGTTGATGACCTTGCCGCCTTCGAAAAGTTTCAGCGGCCAGGCTTTCTCGATTGTCGATGAGCGCAAGGCGAACACGTAATCTTTTTGCTTTAATTCGGATTGATCCACGTTGGTCGGAAACATCAAATCAGAACTGGCAAAATACTGGCCGTAGGCCCGGCCCGGCGAGTAATCGCGCCTGAAGCCCGTGTCCTGCGCGAGCACCTTTCCGTTTGGGTGAAGAGCTTTCCATTCGCCCCAACTTGTAATGACGACGGGCCGCGTGTTCAGCGTGATGGCCGATCCGGTGAGCGCACCAACCACCGGCCTGCCGGTGAATTGGTTCCAAAGCGAGTGGGTGGCAGTGTCATACATCAGTTTGTTGGATCGATAGAGAAAGCCGGAAGAGCCGAAAATCAGCGGCGCAGGAAATTGATCGACCGTCGTTTCATACAGAACGCCCGAGCCGCACAGCGTGCAATAAGCGAGCGCCACCGGGACCCCGCCAATCACATCATTAAACATCTCGTGCCAGTCCATGATCCGCAGCGGGTATGCGCGCACGTCGCCATTGATCTCCACGCCGAAAACCAGGTCGGTGTCGTTAAGGTAACTGGCTTTCTCGGCGGGGATGAGCTGCGGATTGTTGAGCGCCGGAATGCCGTCCTTGACGACGCCGCCCCAGGTGATTTCTTCAAGACGGATTTCATGCTTCACCTCGCCGCTTGCGGGCAGGAAAATCTGAAAATTCGGGTCGATCTCGGCCAAAATCTTTGACTGAAAGCTCGCAAAGCCCGGCATGACGCCCGTCTGCGGATTGGATTCCTGCCACAGCATCCAATCCGACCAGTCGGCGCCCGGCTTGGCGCCTGTCAGCTTTTCCAGTGCGGAAACGAGAGCTTTGTTATCGCGCGAGAACCGTAATGCCAGGATGAGGGCTGGTGCTGCGTCCGCCTTGCCGCGCTTTGTGAAGTATTCGATCGCGTTGTCTCTCTTCGAGCCCTCGTCCTGGAATAGGGAGAAGGCAATATTCGCTAATTCATTTGCTGTCTCCTGCGCGCGAGCCGCGCTTACAGCCGCGATGGTCGAAATGCATACGGCGACAAGAAAAGAAACATATGATTTGGCGAGCATGTGTCCGGCCTCGTAAAAGATGAACCTTGCGTTGTCTTAAAGAATTTCGAACCCACTCACGAAAGGGTTTTTTGCGGATGTCATTCACATGAGGTTTCTTCAGTTCGTCCGCGAAGATTACGGGCCGCATGAAAGTTCACGTGAACGTGACCGCGCTGGTCGCATCGCGTCGCTAGGTGCCTCACCGCAATGCGGGCACTCGGATGTAAAAACAGATCTAAACTCTCTGGCGATAACTGGCGCGAAGCATGACGAACGAAAAGCCCGATCCGAAAAGCCTGCGGACCCCTCGTCAAGCTGCGAGAGAGCAGCGATGGTGCGAGTTGATGGCCCGCGCACAAAACGGCGACGCCGCCTCGTACGCTTGTCTACTCAATGAAATGCTGCCGTTGTTGCGGACGACCGTGCGCCGCAGATGGCGGAGCGAAAACGAAGTCGAAGACATTGTGCAGGAGATACTTTTATCGCTGCACCGCTTCCGACACACCTACGATCCAACCCGCGCCTTTCTGCCATGGATGATGACGATAGTGTCGCGGCGCATTGCAGATATGGCGCGCAAAAACGCACGCAAATCAACGCATGAGATCGGCGTCGACGTTATTCCTGAAACCCTCGGCCACCAGGAAGCGAACCTGGGTCAGGATACGAGCGATGATCAGGCGGTGCTGCATTACGCGCTGGATCGCTTGCCTCGTGGACAGCGCCGAGCGGTGGAAATGATTAAGATCGAAGGGCTGTCCTTCCGCGAAGCCTCGATGCGGAGCCAAAAAAGCGAAACGGCTTTAAGGGTTGCAGTTCATCGGGCGATCAAAGCCTTGCGTACGATTCTTAAGAAAGCGACCTGACAAAATGCGTACCAACGAACTCATCGGCCTGCTTTCGCACGACGCAAAACCGGTGCGCCCATTGCCGGCGCCCGTCAAGCGCGTCTTATTCTGGTTGGCGATATCGCTGTTTTATGCCGCTTTTGTCATCGCGGCCAAATCGCCTCGCCCCGATCTTATCGGCAAACTAGCGGAGCAGCGCTTTGTGATTGAAGTTGCCGCTGCTTTCCTGACGGCGGTTCTGTCGGCTGTTGCGGCGTTTAGCTCCGGTATACCAGGGCGTGCCATCTGGGAACGGATCCTGCCCTTACCGCCGCTAGCGGTGTGGCTGGCGAGCCTGGGCGAGGGCTGCCTACAGTCGTGGTTGCGGCTGGGGACGCCTGCGCCGGGCTTCACGACGGAGTTTATATGCATCCCCAACGTCCTGATGGCGGGCCTCGCCCCTGGCATTGTCATGCTTTGGATGATCCGCAAAAGCGCCCCCATAGCTCCCATCTTGACGACCGGACTCGCCACCCTCGCAGCTGCGGCCTTCGGTGCGGCGGTGTTGCGCCTGTATCATACCGAAGACGCCAGCCTCATGGTTCTCGTTTGGCAGTTCGGCGCCGTTGCCTTGTTCACGGCGCTCGGCGCTCTGGTCGGCAGGCGATGGCTGTATTGGCGGTCTGCGTCGCCTAAAGCGCTGCTAATGTGATCAGGACAAGCAAGCTGCGGGCAGATAAAATCTTAGACACGCAGCGATCTCAAACCGGAATTTCCGCATCAAATCAGACAGAACTTCCGTAAAAAAATTCGCCGTGTGTTGATAACGCCGATCATTATCCCCACTCCCTTCTTATGAGCGCCATAGACAGACCTTTGACCGCTGCGACACGTTTGTTTACTCGGATCGTTGAAGATCCGCTGAATGCCGGGTTGGCGCTTCTCGTTGCAACCGCAGCTGCGTTGATTGTGGCAAATTCTGCGCTGTCTTCAGACTATGTCGGTTTATTCAAAACGCATGTTGCCGGTCTTAGCATCGGACACTGGATTAATGACGGCCTGATGGCTGGATTTTTTCTGCTCGTGGGCCTGGAACTCAAGTGGGAAATTATCGATGGCGATCTATCGACCTGGTCTCAGCGCATACTCCCAGGCATTGCCGCTGCAGGCGGGATTATCGTCCCCGCACTGATTTTTTCAGCGCTCAACTGGAATGATGACCAAGCAATGGCGGGGTGGGCGATTCCAACCGCGACCGATATTGCGTTCGCGCTCGGCATCCTGTTGCTGCTTGGGTCTCGCATCCCAGTTGCCCTAAAAGTCCTTTTAACAACAATCGCAGTTCTCGACGATTTGGTCGCCATTGCAATCATCGCATTGTTTTACACAGCCGACCTTTCCATGGCGATGCTTGGACTTGCAGGCTTCGCTTTAGTCGCGCTCCTGCTTCTCAATCGTTCCGGCATTTCCGCTCTCTGGCCTTACCTCGTCACCGGTCTGGTACTGTGGTTCTTCGTGCTGCAGTCGGGAGTGCACGCGACGCTGGCTGGCGTTGCTTTGGCGGTTGCAATTCCATTCAAAAGCGGCACGCGCTCGCCGTTGCTTCGCTTGGAGCACGCCATCCAGCCGTGGGTCGCGTTTTTGATTTTGCCGGTCTTCGCCTTCGCCAATGCGGGTGTGTCCCTTGCAGAGTTGACCCTTTCCAGCTTGGCCGAGCCTATCACGCTCGGCATCGCAGCAGGCCTGTTTCTCGGCAAACAAATTGGTGTTCTGGGAAGCGTGTGGCTGGCGGAAAAAACCGGCTTGGCGGCGCGGCCGGAAGGCGTAAGCTGGGCTCAGATTTACGGCGTTGCGCTTTTATGCGGCATTGGTTTCACCATGAGTTTGTTTATCGGTCTTCTTGCTTTTTCGACTTCCGACACTCTGCAGGATGCGACGAAAATTGGTGTGCTTATCGGGTCAGTGGTTTCTGCGATACTGGGCTACCTAGTTCTCAGATGGGCAAGCCGTAAGGGTGCGTGAAAGACCGGATTCCTTATACCAAATTTTGACGCGGGCGAATCCATGACGACATGGCCACATCCGGATGGTTACGAAAGAGTTTGATTACGTCCTCGCTGAAGGTCCGGCAACGCAATTTTCTTATGCTTGGATTATCAATAAGCCAGATCGAGGGGCTGCGGCCCAGTTAGTCGACGAAGACAATATTCCCACAGGCAATCCGTTAATCCAGACACCGCCGCAATGATTGCCAACACAGCTATATATGTTATCGTAAAAAATGAAGGTTGGGACGAAAATTCGTCCCAACCTGTGAATGTACCTTAGAGCCTAAGCATCCAAATTCACATTTTAGTTTTTGTGTAGGAAAATTTCGGCGCATTCTGAAGCGTTTCCTTGGACGTGTCCACTAACGCGCGCCAGGTATTATCTTTCTCATTTAGCACGACAGTTGCTGGATCAAGCACAACATAACTTTCACCCAGTCCAAGGAAACCACCTACGCCGACTACCAAACCGGTGACATTAGTACCGTTATTGATAACGATATCTGCAATCTCGCCCACTGATTCATTCTGGTTATTATATACATTCACACCTATAAGCTTCGATGACATGATATCAGCAGGTTTGACCGTCATAAATTTTACGGCTATCGACGCTGAGTTAGCCATTTTTAACCCTGTGGCTGTAGGAGTAGGTGATGCAGGCTGCTGTGTTGCTGTCTGAGCGAGGGCTAGGCCGGGCAGCGTCGCTAAGATAAGCGTTAATATGATGCGTCTGGACATCTAATGTCTCCCAAAGATGTTGAAGATTAGGATCTGAAAACGACATCGATACAGTACTCATATTGGATATCAAGTCGTCTTCTACGTTATAAATGATTGATCGAGCCGTAGGTTCCTTCTGCAATCGTACAAAAGCTGTTAGATGCAGACGGTTATGGCGATGCAGTCCTTGTCGCTAAAACGATGCTGACGCGGTATCCGACGCGGGGGAAATGCACGACGACGCGCCCGCAATCCGGATGCTCGCGCAAGAGTGCGATGACGTCCCGCCCGACGACCCGCACGATGCCCGCGACCGGCTTTTCACCGCTGTCGCTGATGGGTCCAACGGTCGCTGCAATGCCGGGTTTCAGACCCTGCGGATCGAGCGGATCGGAGATTTCCGGCGTTTCCGTCTCCGTCGCCCAAGCGACGGCGAGTGCTTCGGCGGGCGTCATCGGCGAGGACGATCCATGTCCAATAGCGACCATGCGATCAGCCCAAGCGTCAATCAGTGGAAATTCCGCCAGGAATGCTGCGGCCTTTGCATAGCGCGCCTTGAAGAACCAGACGAGATACCACATAAGCAAATCGGGCATCCCCGGCTCCTCGCCAAGCATGTAGTGGCGCCCGCTCGACAATCGCTCCTCCACCCAGCCCAATTGCGCGCGGAGTTGCGCAAGCGTATGCGGCAGATCGGCCGCTTCCTTCGCCAGATCGCCATGCGCGCCCAGATAGAGCCGCGCGCGGTCGGCGACAAGTTCGGGAGG
>JBGSLP010000070.1:0-1811 GCA_041740655.1 Alphaproteobacteria bacterium | reverse complement strand
AGGCGCATCGGATCGCCCTCATAGCCGAACGATGGCTGGATGCCGACGAACACATTGCCGAACTGCGCGCCGAGCACGAAAATCGAGCCGCCATCGCTTTGCTGCTTGCCGGGAGCGGCGCCCCACTGGGCCTCGATCTCGCGCAAATGCGGCTCGCGGCGCACATGATCGTCAGCCGAGATGCGCGCGGCGACGTTCGCCATAGCGCCGTAGCGTTTGGCGTTGCCCTCGATGATTGCCTCTCGCAGCGCATCGACGCTTTCGGGCACGTCCACGTCATAGCCGCCCTTTTTCATGGCGGTGAGAGTGTTGTGCAGCGAGGCGAATACGGAGAGATACGCCGCCGTGCCAGTGTTGCCTGCGTTCGGCGGGAAGTTGAAAATGACGATAGCGAGTTTGCGTTTCGCCCGCTCGGTGCGGCGCAGCGCGACCAGTTTCGTCACGCGCGAGGCCAGCATTTCGGCGCGCTCGATGCAGGTTTGCATGTCGCGCTCTTTGGCGTTCGGGAAGGTGCAGCCCTTGTGACAGCCGGTGCATGGCTCTCCCGATCCGTCGGTGCGGCCGCCGAACAGCATCGGCACGGTGCAGCCGTCCAGTTCGGGGATTGAGACCATGATGGTGGATTCGACCGGCAGCAGGCCACGATCCGAGGCGCCCCATTGCTGCATCGTCTGGAATTCAACCGGATGCGCGGCGATGTAGGGCACGTCCAGTTTGCCGAGGATTTCCTCCGCCGCTTTCGAGTCATTATATGCAGGGCCGCCGACCAGCGAGAAACCCGTCAGCGAGACCACCGCATCGACAGTGCCGACGCCATTCCGCATGAAGAATTTCTCGATCGCAGGCCGGGCGTCGAGGCCGCTCGCAAATGCCGGGATCACGCGGAGGCCGCGCGCTTCCAGCGTCGCGATCACGCCGTCATAATGCCCGGCGTTACCAGCCAGCACGTACGAGCGCAGCACCAGAAGGCCGACCGTGCCAGCGTTGCCAGCGACGGGGAGCTTTTCCATGCGCTCGCCGATGCGACCGGCCATGCGCGGGTGATAAACGCCGACGTCCGGATATTCCGATGGCAGCGGCGCCTTCAACGTCCCGCGCAAGGTCGCGCGCGGGCCGCTAGCGTAGCGATCGACCAGCGAGCGCACCATATTGCCGATGTTTTCCTCGGACCCCGCCAGCCAGTATTGCAGCGTGAGGAAATAGGCGCGCACGTCCTGAGCGGCGCCGGGAACATATTTCAGGATTTTCGGAACGCGCCGCAGCATCGCCATCTGGGCCGCGCCGCCGGGCGCAACGGGCTTGCCGCCTTCTTTCGTTTTGGGTTTCAGCTTTTTCAGGAACGCCAGCGCGCCCTTTTGCGTGCCGTCCATGGTGAAGCCGCCGAGCTTCGTCTGGCGCATGATCGAGGCTTCCGACATGCAGCACACCATTGCATCGCACTCGTTGCGGCGGGCGGCCAGGGCTGGCAGAACGGCGCGGATGTGATCGTCGACGAACATCATGGTGGTGATGATGATGTCGCCGGTTGCAATGTCGGCATTGCAGGCCGCAAGCGCTTTAGCGTCATCGCCCCACTCGGAGGCGGCGTGGAGTTTCAGCGAAAGGCCCGGAATTTCGCGCTTCAGCTTCACCATCGCACGGTCAGCGGCGCTCGCCAGATGGCTGTCCATCGTGACGATCACCACGTTCACTGGCGTCGCGTTAGCGGCTGAAATGGGCTTTAGCATCGTAAAGTATCTCGGTTGTGATTTTCGATATGCCCTTCGACTGCGCGTAACTCTCCGTGTTGCGGCGAACCTTGCCGCGCACGA
>JBGSLP010000069.1:0-3639 GCA_041740655.1 Alphaproteobacteria bacterium | reverse complement strand
TATCTCGCGATTGGCCTCGCGCTCTGGTTCTTCGTGCTGCAATCGGGGGTGCATGCTACGCTCGCCGGCGTCGCCTTGGCGATGACAATTCCGTTCAAGGCTGGCACTCATTCGCCGCTGCTGCGTCTTGAACACGGCATCCAGCCGTGGGTCGCGTTCCTGATCCTGCCGATATTTGCTTTCGCCAATGCGGGCGTTTCGCTTTCCGGGATGAGCTTCGCCGGTTTTGCGGAGCCGCTCACGCTCGGCATTACGGCGGGCCTGTTCATCGGCAAGCAGATTGGCGTGCTTGCGAGCGTTTGGCTGGCGGAGAAGACAGGCCTCGCGCCGCGTCCGGCGGATACAAGCTGGTTGCAGGTTTATGGCGTGGCCCTGCTGTGCGGCATCGGCTTCACGATGAGCCTCTTCATCGGCATACTGGCTTTCCCGACGTCGGAAGTGATGCAGGATGCGACCAAAATTGGCGTACTGACAGGTTCGCTGTTGTCGGCGGTGCTTGGCTATCTCGTCCTGAGATTTGCTGGCTCCAGACCGCACGGCGAATGAGTTTACCCCGCGCCTTCTAAAGGCGACCTTCGGCGATAAGCCCCGTCGCCTCTGCGACCGTCTGCAGCGCTTGCTTGAGTTCCTGCCGTCGCTGACGATCGAGCCGCGCGGTTTCGACGAATGTCGAGAGGGGAGCGCCCGCATCCGCGTCGATAAGCTGCTGCTCGATCACGGCGCGCAGGATGACACGGTGAGCGTTCAGGATCTCCCTGACCGTTTCGGCCGATCCGACGCCCTTCTCCAGCGCGCCGTTGAGCCGGTCAGGCGTTGAGCGCGCACGCACATCATGGCGGATCGAGAGCACGCGCGCGGAGGCGAAAATCGGCATGAGCCCATATTTCTTCAGGTCAATGCGCCCCTCGCCATTCAGCTTGAAGCCGCCGAACATCGTAAATGCAGTCTCGGACTGTCGCGTCATCTCGATCAGCAGGTTTTGAAAGTCACGCGCGGCGCTCCCCGCCTCGTAAGCATAATTCCAGACATCGTTTCCCAGCGCTGCATCTCCATGAACGGAAACGGCGTCGAAGAATATGTCGACGTTCAGCAGGTCTTCCGGGCGATGCCGCCGCACCCAGCCGTCAATCGTCACGCGCCAGTCGGCGACGCTTTTGCGCCAGGCGCGGTTCTTCGCCATGACGCCGCCCTTGCAGTTGGGAATGCCGCTTTCGTGCAGAATCGCGCTCATATGCGAGGCCATCGTCTGGAAATACTTGTCCGCGGCGCCGTTTTCCTCGCCTTCAGCATAGACGATTGCGTTGTCCTGATCCGCAGCAAGCTGGCTTTCTCCGCGCGCGGCCGAGCCTAAAACCATCACGCAATAGGCGACGGGCGGATTGCCGCCGCCCTCGCTGCGCATCCGTTCCAACGCCAACTCCGCCGCGCGCCGGGTCATGATGCATAGCTCCGAACTTATCACCTCGGAGATGAGACGCGCGTCCACTTCCTCCGCTATCAGGCTCGACGCCATAAGCGGCAGGTTCGCCCAAGCCTTGCTCAGCGCTGCAGGCGTAGGCGCAGTGTCAATCGCGTCGCCCAGAATGATCGCCGCCATGGCGCGGTGACGCAACAGGTTGCGCGGCGTGACGGCGCCGACAATCTCGCCCTTGTCGCCCCGCACGCCCAGATGGCGAAAGCCAAGCCGCTCCATTCTGCCGATCGCACGATATATGAAGGCGTCTTTCGCGACCGTTTGCAGCGGCGCTTTCATGATCGCGCTCAGCGGCCCGTCAAGCTTGTCCTCCGCGACGGCGCGCAGGACATCGCGTTCTGTGACGATGCCCACCTGCCCCTCCGAGGTTTTCAGAAACACGCTGCTCACCCGCTTCTGCAACAGGATATCGACCGCCTCCCTCACGGTGGTCTCCGGCGCGACGAACACGGGCGGCGCGGTCATCACATCGCGGACGCGGTGGCGATAAGGATAGCTGTCTATACGGGCAAGCGACTGGGTCTCGCTGGGCGCGGCGGGCAGCATTACCGGGGTGGAGCCGGCCTTGACGGCAATATCTTCGGAGATAGCCCTGCACGCGGCCTGAGCCTCGCCCAACGCCCGGATATTGCGCTCCCGCAGCAACGGAATGAGGGCGACGAAAACATTGGCCGCCGCCAGAGCGTCGCCGATTGCGGTGTGACGTCCCTCGATCTTGACGCCCAACCACTCGCACAGGCGCTCCAGCCCATAATCGGCCAGCGTCGGCGCGACCACGCGCGCAAGGTCGCGCACATCCAGGCCGTGAAATGCGGGCCACGGGCGCTTTGCAAACGCATACTCGCTCTGGAGAACGGCGAAGTCGTAGGCAAGCGAATGGCCGATCACGACAGATCTTGCAATGAAAGCCTCCATCGGCTCCAACTGCGCCGCGAAAGACGGAGCAGAGGCGACCGCCTCATCGGTGATGCCATGGATTGCGATGCTGCTTTTAGGGATCGGCTGACCGGGATTAACGAGGGTCTCGTATCGCTCCGCCGCGCGAACTGCCCCTTCGCTGATTCGCACCGCGCCGATCTGCAGAACCCGCGCCTTGCGGGAATCGAGGCCCGTGGTCTCCGTATCGAGCGCAACGGCGTTCAGCGCCAGCAGCGGCGTATGGAACATACTGTCCTGTCGAACATTGCTTGTCATACTCGTCACCTCCTGCTGTTGTTAGACTAATTGAATAACGGGCATCGCCAAGTTTCATTCTGCTTTATTTTCGTGAAATAGCGTTGATGCAAGTCAAGGCTGGCGCACAGTTCACGCATGTGTCGCGGTTGGCAGGCGATTGATTTCTATCAACTACGCGAAGGCGCGTTACGCATAGATTCCGGGCAATGACGGCTTGGATGCACAAAAAGCCAACCCGAGCCATTCGCTCGCTCAATAGGAGTCCGGATATGAAAACGAGATCATGCGCTGCGATTGCCAGCGGTTTACTGCTTCTGGCCATGCCGGGACTTTGCGCGGCGCAAGAACCTGGCAAGGTGAATGCTGGCTTGGCGTATGCTGAGGCGCACTGCGCCAGCTGTCACGCAATCGAGGAGGATTATACGGAGTCGCCGGTCGCAAATGCGCCGACCTTCCATTTGCTGGCGAACAATCCGGAAATCAACGGACGCGCGCTGGCGATATTGTTGCGAACACCGCACCGCGAAATGCCCGACCTGATCATCGAGCAAGCGGACGCCGATAACATTATCGCTTATATTCTGAGCCTGAAAAAATGAAGGATGGGCGGCAGGCTTCGCTCATCGTCTTCCTCAGCAATATTATTTATGCCGCAGATATGAAGTGGACATGGTTGTACTGGCGGCGATTAATTGCCATTAACTCCGGCGAACTCACCTTGATGTAAAACACGAAGGCCGAACCGGAGACTGATCATGAGCGCCGTCACCCAGGAAACCGTGCTGTCCGTCCGCCACTGGAACGACGGGCTGTTCAGCTTCAGCTCGACGCGCACGCCGACATTCCGCTTCGAGAACGGGCAGTTCACCATGATCGGGCTGGAGGTCGACGGCCGCCCGATCCTGCGCGCCTACAGCATGGTCAGCCCCAACCATGAGGAAACGCTGGAGTTTTTCAGCATCAAGGTGCCGGACGGCCCGCTCACCTCG
>JBGSLP010000068.1:0-3005 GCA_041740655.1 Alphaproteobacteria bacterium | reverse complement strand
CCTCCTCCTGGAAATGGAACAGGTCCATCTCGCGGCCGAGCTTGCGGTGGTCGCGCTTGCCGGCCTCTTCCAGCATGTGGACATAGGCCTTGAGTTCATCTTCCGTGCGCCAGGCGGTGCCGTAGATGCGCGTCAACATCGCGTTGTTGCTGTCGCCGCGCCAATAGGCACCGGCCACGTGCATCAGCTTGAACGCATTGCCGATATCGCCGGTCGAGCGCATGTGCGGCCCGCGGCAAAGGTCGGTCCATTCGCCCTGCTTGTAGATCTTGATGCTCTGGTCGGCGGGAATGGCATCGACCAGTTCCACCTTGTACTGCTCGCCCTTGGCGGCGAAGAACTTTTTGGCTTCATCGCGCGACCAGACCTCCCGCGTGAACGGCTTGTTGCGGCCAATGATCTCGCGCATTTTCTTCTCGATGACCGGCAGGTCCTCGGGTGTGAACGGCTCGTTGCGGGCGAAATCATAATAAAAGCCGTTTTCGATCACCGGACCGATGGTGACCTGCGTGCCCGGCCAGATTTCCTGCACGGCTTCGGCCAGCACATGCGCGGTGTCGTGGCGAATGAGTTCGAGTGCGCGGTTGTCATCGCGGGTGACGAGTTCGATGCGCCCGTCTCGCTCAACGCCTTCCGACAGGTCGCGCAACTCGCCATCCAGCGCATAGGCGACGCTCTTCTTGGCCAGCGATTTGGCGATGGATTCGGCAATGCCAAGGCCGGTGGTGCCGGCGGGAAACTCGCGTACGGAATTGTCGGGAAATGTCAGTTTTACGGCTGCGTGCGCCATGGTCCTTGCTCCTATCCAGTCCCGCATACGGACGCGGGTGGTTGATTTGGAGGCGGTATAGGGGAAAAGCCGGGGGGAGGTAAAGGGGGTTCATTTCAACTTCGCCCTTCGAGGCTCGCTGCGCGAGCACCTCAGGATGAAGTTGAACGAGCATCCGCCAACTCCTTCGCCTTCATCCTGAGGAGCCGCTGAAAGCGGCGTCTCGCCCTTCAACAAGCTCAGCAAGCGAAGATGAATGGCCGCATCAAGGAAGCCCAACCATGAATTTGGCAGGGTGGCGCTGCCTGTCTTCGCCTTCATCCTGAGGTGCGCCCCTGAGCTTGTCGAAGGGGAGCCTCGAAGGGCGAAGGTGATCCGTGGTAGTTTCAGCAACACTTCCTATGGCGCACTCGCCATGGTTGTGCCAACTTTACAGTGTTGGAGCAATCAGCCAATGCGCGCATCACCAGTAATGCATGTCTACGTCGTACGCTGTTCGGATGGCAGCTACTATGTCGGCTCGACCACCAAGGAACCGGACGCGCGCGTCTGGGAACACAACAACCTTCCATCAGAAAAAGGATACACAGCCAAAAGGCGGCCGGTTGCGCTCGTATTCTCCGAAGACTTTGAAAGATATGACGACGCCGTCGCCCGGGAACGCCAGATCAAAGGGTGGTCGCGCGCCAAAAAAGAGGCGCTATTCCGCAGGGACTACGAGGCGCTTCCAGCCTTGGCAAGCAGAAAGGCCAAGTAGCAGCCAGTCAACTTCGTGGTTCGAGACGCCATCCTTCGCTTCGCTCAGGACCGCTCCTCACCATGAAGTTGATGGGGTTTGCGCTGCCCTTCTACGCTTACCAACTGAGGTGCGAATCCATCCATCGCCTTCATCCTGAGGAGCCGCTGAAAGCGGCGTCTCGAAGGGCGAAGGCGCGGTAACCCTTCAGGACTGTTCATTTTGCTTTCGGCGCTGTCGATCAAGATTGTCAAGATGACCGTACAACCATTCGAAATACAAACGAAGTTCCGGCACGCAATTGGCGACAGCAAGGATAGGGCCCTGATTTTCAATGATAAATTGCCCAACGCCTACTATAGCCAGATGAATCGGCACCGACAGCAATGAAAAATCTTCGGCAATTCCCTTTGCCGAATGTGTAACCCGTCCAATCAGGATCAACAGATTCCGTATTGCCGGAAACACTGCCAATGCCGCTTCGTCTGCACCATGGGCCCCAGAGGCCAGAGCATTCTGCAACTGCTCGAGCAAGGCTCGGGCCCGACCAGACATTGCGAATTGATCAGAAAGCAGAAGCCAGCGAACTATTGCAGCTTCGTGTTTGTAGAGTTCTTTCAGCTCTTCCCTTGTGAGCAACGGTATTTGGGAGCGCTCGGCTAGGCGCCTTCCTTCCGCAAATCCCATCACAAAAGCGCCGTGCAATCTGGCGCATTCGCCCAGCAGTCCTTGAAGCTGGGGCTCCAGGGGCTCGGTTACCTGCTTGGAAGGATCGAGCGCCGCAAAGGCGCGAGCCTGGGAAACCAGTGCCGCGCCCAGCATCCAGACTTGATACACATCTACCGCATCAAGGTCATTTCGCTTCAATTCCTCAAGATACTCGTTCGCCGCATCAGCGAGGACCGGGTAGCGATCAGCCTGATTCTTGAGGTTAACTGCGAATTTGCCGATCTGCTTTTTCAAACGGTCAAAAATTGGCTGCAGGGAATTATCCAGCAAATCCTCATTGCTGGGCCGGACCGGGTTAGCGTCAAGCTTTCCACTGGAATTATCAAACTTGGGACCCGAGCCCTGCTCGACTCTCAAATCCGGCTTCCCGGCAAAATCGGAACTGATCGCTTGGTATAGCCCCTTATCAACCCGCGCTATCTGTTTGGCAGAAACCAGCCGACTTAGTGCGTCCTGAATGCTCTTTTCCTTGACCCTCAAATTGTGAACGCGGACCGCGTCGAAAATCTCCTGCAATTTTACCGGCCGCGCCTGTTTGGTCAGCAGTTCGACAACGAAGTCCGCAATCGAGCGCTTCGCCCCCCTCTCCTCCTCGACCCACTTGGCAATGTCCGCATTCACCGCCGCCGAGCCGCGCTCCCACCAGTCGTTGGATTGGGTGGCGATTTTCAGTTCGAGTTCGGGACTAAATCCCGCAACACGGCGTGGCCCCTTGATCTGCGAAACATGACGATACCAGTTGATCCAGTCTTGCCATTGATCATTCTCAGA
>JBGSLP010000067.1:0-11199 GCA_041740655.1 Alphaproteobacteria bacterium | reverse complement strand
GCGGCGCTCCGCCATGGGGCGGTGTTCGCTTCCCGGATATTCGGCGAGAAAACGCTCCAGGCGCTCCGGATCGGCGCAGGCGGCGATCCGCGAGGCGATTAGCCGCCGAGCGTCGCCGCTATATTCGCCCTGCGGGAAGCGGATGATGAACGCCTCCAGATCGCCGACCGTGTCGCGCGCCTTCAGGTCGAGCCAGCGCGTGTGCTCGATGGTGCGCTCATCGACTGTGATAAGCGTTTGCGGCTGCGGCTCGGGCTTTTCCGACTCGGGCTCCGGCGGCTTGGCGGGGACGAAGTAGAACGGCGCGTCGAGATCATGCCGCTCGACGGGGCGCTGCTTCTTGCCCGTTTCCGCCAGCACCTGATTGCGCACCGCGATCATGAGGTCGTACAGGCTTAGCCCCGGCTTCGGGATGTGATCCAGCAAGGCTTGAGTGAACGGACTGTGATTTCCCCGGCCGTCCGCCGCCGTTTTCCCCGGCTGAGCGGCGAAGGCGATGAAGCAGCCTTCCGGCACCGTCTTCACCTCGGCAAGACCGGCCTCGAACGCCGCCTTGCGGCTAATGCCCAGGCTATCGGCAAGCGAGCGCTGCGCCTCCTCCGGCAGCGGGTTGTTCTGGCAGGCGTCGAGGAAAATCAGCGTCGTGCGCGAACGCCCCGCCAGCATGCCCATGACGCGGGTGAGCGGCACGGCCCGCCACTGCAGGTGGCTTTCCAGCGTGATCTCTGCGTCCACGGGCAGGAGATAGTTCTCGCCCTTCACCTGAAGCCCATGGCCGGCGTAGAACAGAAGGGCGACATCGACGCCGCCCTTCAGCTTTTCCTCAAAGCTCGCAATTTCGTTCTGGAACTGCGACAGCCCCAGATCGACCCCGCTGGTCACATCGAAGGAAAGGTCGCGCAGCGTGGCGGCGATGGCCGCAGCGTCGGCGGGCGGGTTCGGCAACCACGCGCTTTTCGTGTAGTTGCCGTTGCCGATGACAAGCGCGAGCCGCTTCGTACTCAAACCATCCCCCGACGCCGTTCACCGCCAGACTATCTTACACGCGTCACAGTTTATCGACGACGGCGTCGATGATCTTGTCGCGCGTCTCGCCCGGCAGGCCGGGGATGGCGATCTCGGCGCGCGCGGCCTCGGCCACCTTGGCTTTATCTCGCAACTCCTGGAATTTGCGCCAGCAGAACTTGGCGATCTCGATCACGGCCCAACCCAGTTGCACAACCGCGGCGGCTGTGCCGAGAATCTGGTTCAGATCACGCGAGGCCTCGGCGCTCGGAGGCGGCAGTTCGCCGCGCGCGGCCTTATCGACGGCAGTCGCCAGATGCGGGCCGAATTCGGCGGAGAGCGCGGCGGCGGCAGCCTTGGCGAGGGCGTCTTCGGTGAGCGGGGGGACTTCTGACATCAGCAATTCCTTTACTGCAAATCACAAGGATAGATTCCCGAAACAGGGGGTCAGCGCAACTGTAAAACATCGCCAATATTGTTTCAGGACGCCACGCTTTGCGCGAAAAAAATCCTGGGGCTGCGCCCCAGACCCCAGGAGGTAAGGATGCAAAGATTAAGGATTTAACGTCCTGGCAACCCGGAAACCGATAGTGCTGCTGCGGTACTCAGGCGAGTTGTTGAGGCGGTAGGCCGCGCGGAGGCTCTGCGGAATGTAGAGCCAGCTACCGCCGCGAAGGACGCGCCTACCACAATCTCCGGTTGTCCACGGTCCCCCAGAAGAACGCAGCGCCGTCCCCTTCGCTTCATAATTGCCGTTCCAGCAATCCGCAACCCACTCCCAAACATTGCCTTGCATCTGATAAAGGCCCCAGGTATTGGGCTGAAATTCGTCAACCGGCACGGTCTTCTTCCGGTATTCGCCCTTCGGACTGCCGTCGTATGTGTAGGTCGCATCGTAGTTGGCCTTGTTGTCCGAGATCACACCGTCAAATGAGAACGGCCCCGTCGTTCCCGCTCGGCACGCATATTCCCACTCCGACTCCGACAAAAGCCGGTAAGGCTTGCCAGTCGTCTCCGAAAGCCATTTCATATAGGCCTGCGAGTCATCCCAGCTCACGCAAACAACGGGGTGATCGTCCGCCTGAGCGAAGCCCGGATCTCGCCACGATTTTGACGGATCATTTTTCAATTCGCTCCCAGTCCACACATAAGCGCCTGCATCCATCTTGTGCCCTGTGGCCGCGACGAACGCCGAAAACTGACAGCGCGTTATCGCATATTTGCCCACCGCAAACGGCGCCGGAATAATCACCTCGTGCCGCGGGCCTTCCCGACCGGCGTGTTCCTTCCACCAGTAATTAATCTTGCGTAGCTCCTCAATCTCCGAGTCCGACGAACCCATCAGGAACTTGCCTGCGGGAACAATGACCAACTCCGGCGCAAAATCCGCGTCGCGAAAACTCTCGCCCGAGCCGGGCTTGATCCACAACTCGCGCTGCGCGCTACCCGCCAGACCCATCGCGACCGAGATACGCCCCTCAGCCTTCCACCGCGCAACCTTCTCCACCTCCTCCTTGCGCTCTTTCTCAACCCGGGTCTGCTCCGTCCGCTCCAAGATCAGCGCCTTCAACACCTCTAGCCGCTGTCGCGCCCGCGCAGCCCACAAGCGCTCGCTTGCCTCGTATTGCGCGATATAGGCTTCGATAATCGCCGCGTCCTCGGTCTCCGCAATCGCGAAGCGCTCCCAGTCTCGCTCGGCCCGGTCGGTGATGACATTGGGCGCGGGCTGCGCCGACCCTGGCACTGATTGCGCACGCCGCCGGAAGTAAAACGGCGCGATAAGCGCGTTGTTATCCCATGGAATTTGCGGGCCGTTCGGCAGGGTTTGCGTGGCCTCGATAACGTCCTTGCGTACGCGCATCATCAGGTCGCCGATCGACAAGTCCGGCGTCTCGATATGGCGCAGAAGCGCCGCCGTAAACGGGCTGTTCGTCGCCTTCATCCCGCCGTCGGAGGCGACCTTATTGGCGGCGGTGGCGAAGGCGATATAGGTGCCGACGCCCGATTCGAGCCGCCCCAAACCTTCCCCGATCGAAACCGAGCGCGTGCCCATGGCGCGGGCCAGATTGCGCGCCAGCGGGTTGTTGCGGCAGGCGTCGAGAATGACGATGCTCGTCCGGTTGCCGATCTCCATCTGCGCAAGCACGGTTTGCACCGCGATCAGTTCGAGATAGACGTCAGCCTCGCTCTCCAGCGTCGCGTCGGTGGGCACGATATAGTTCTCGCCCTTCACCTGAAGCCCATGGCCCGCATAAAAGAACAGCGCCGTATGCGCCTGCTTGAGCGCGCGGCCGAAATCTCGCAAGGCTTCTTTCAGCGCCGCGAAGGGGAGGTCCTTGTAGGTGAGCACCTCGAAATCGAGGCGTTGCAGCGCAGCGGACAGGGCTTCAGCGTCGTTTGTCGGATTGGGGAGCCAATCTTTAGTGTAAGCTCCGTTGCCAATGACGAGCGCGACCCGCTTCTCCATGCAATCCGCCCCTTGAGTATGATTAAACGAACAGCGGCCAAGGTAAAGGCGGGATGCGGGCGGATCAATACGAAAACCTGCGGATTGTGAGAGAGGCGGGCCGTTATCTCCAGCGGGAATTCTTTAGTGTGCAATCATCCATCGGGGGAGGATGATACTTACATAGTGGGGCGATTTCACCCCACGGTGTGCTGAGAGCGCTAATCCTTTTTCGGTTTGAGTAACTTCACGTCATTGCTTTGCTCTGGTGCGGGCAACCGTCCGAAAGTGTAGAGGGCGGCGCGAAACTGTCCGAGTTCCCGGCCAGCCGCACGTATCTTGAGCAGCAGCCCGGCCTCCTCTGCGGCGCGGCGGACCTGCTCAATTCGCTTGCGGCTGGTCAGGCCTGGGATCACGCGGCTATCGGACATCGCATGTGCGCTGATGATAAACGGTTCGCCGCGCGCGACGCGCGCCCCATGCTGGCGTTTCAGTTCGATGTGAAGAGCCAGAGCTTGCGGATAAAGCGCGCCAGCGTAGGCTTTGAGCGCGTCAAGTTCAGCAAGGGGGATGCGGAGATAGGCGTCGCTTCCGTCAGTCAGGCCGCACTGCATCATGTAGTTCCAGACGCTGTGCGCCGTCGCCAGCACCTTGACGCGGGATTCGGGCTCGATCTGGTAGGTCTCGTTGAACCAAAGCGCTTCGGCTTCAATCTGCTCGACGCTGACGAAGCTGAAATTCAGCCGTAGATAATTGAACAGCGAGATATTGCGCACGCCGATATGGTTGCGAAACAAGGCTTCGACGCTTGCCGATAGCGCCGGCGAAGTTTGGCTGGCTTGCGCCGGCGGAAACAGCGGCAGCCCTGCCAGATCATCCCATGACCCGCGTTCGAAACGGTATGGATGCCCGGTTGCGCGATTCCAACTCGGCGGCACGACCACGATTGCGGCACGACCCGCCTTGATCTCGACCTCAAGACCTTCGCCCTTGCGCAGGTTTGCAGGGCGCTCATCGCCCCGCGCACGATACCAAAGCTGATAACCCCGCCTTGTGGCGATAATCAGCGGCGTCTCGCCGAACCGATCGAGCATCGACGGCAGAAGGTTTGCAGCGTCAATATCGACCGCGACAATGCGGGACAGCGCGCACAAAACCCCGATATTGGCGTCGGCATGCTCGATCGACCACTGCGCAACTGTCTTTGCCCCCGGCGCCGTGCGCCAGCGGGGATAGCCAGCCTTGAGCGCCACTTTGCCGTCATCGCCGCCCAGCGGCATTACCGCGAGCCCGCGCGACTGCAGGTCTCCCGCATAGAGCCCGAAGGGCCGAAACATCTCGCCAGAACGCTGATGCAACATCGCCGCCATGCGGCACTCCGGGGATGTCTGGAAAATTCGGTTCTGCTGAAGTGAGCGGAAACTCGCGATCAGCGAGAAGGGCCGCGCTCAGACGCCTCGAGCCGCTTCAACCACGCCTCGATTTCCGCAACGCGGTTCAAGCGGCGGCTTCCAATCTTGCAGGACGGAAGAACGCCGGCATTCAACGCCTGATAAAGTTTTGTGCGGCCAAGGCCAGCAAGACGCGCGGCTTTTCCGGGCGAAACGGCGATCGGAACTTCATCCGGGAAATCAGGGGTATTGAGCATTGGTGAACTCCGGCGACTGGTACTACGGTATCGGCGGAGTTTTGCACGCCGCGTGTGCACGAAATAGGTGCACGAAATTCGCTGATTTTATAATTTCGTGCACGGCCTGACGGGCCGCCTACCGTCCTCAAAGTCCCGAATCTGGTTTTTAAGAGTGCCTGGGGCAGGCGGAACCCCGCCATTCGCCGGCCATAGCGCAAGAATATGATGAGCTTGATCCAGTTGGTGCTGCGGCCAAGACTGACTGTGCCGTTCGCGATCCCAAATTTCGAATGACGTTTCTTGCGACGAGGGTCTACCTGGTCCGCGACCAGAGCTTCGGCTCGAACCGAATTGTCGGCTTATAGTCGTAACGTCAAAACGCAAGCTGTCGCCTTCAATACTGAGAACAGTATGCAACTGAACGAGGCGATGCTTATGAGGTAATATTCCGGAACACGCGACAGAAGACGGCGTCAGGATGAGTCCTGGTCCGGTCGGAAACTCCGTCCGCAACACTTGAAGCATCGACTCTGACGTCTGGCTATCGCCCAGTCCCTGAGCGTATCCACAAATTAGCCGAGCGCCCTTGGGGCCTGTTGTCCATCCCAGTTGAACAACTTTGCCACCGCCGTAATATCGAATATCCGGGGAAACACAGGCTGCTTCCGCCAGGACTTCCAGAAGTCGCTTCTCGTTGAAGGAAACACGGGAAAGAGCTGTTTCCGGGACTGGAATCTCTCCGTTTTCCGGGCAATAGGCGACACTCTCGCCGTCCACTGTTCGGTAAACAGAGTGAGCCCCGCTATCGCAATATCCGCACAGGTAATGATTCACCTCAGGCATTGGCTGCCACAGTCCAAGGCGCTCCATCCAATGAAAGAGCGCATGATTGACGGAGATCAAATTGGCTCGCAGAACGGGAGTGTCGGAACGCGCCGCCTCAATCCAGTGACTAAGCCGCTTCATCGACCAAAGCGTCAGATCGCTCTTTCTCCAGGAAACTTGCATCGAGCCAAGCCTTGATGGCGGTTCGTTCTCGGTCGGTTACGTTTTCAAACTGGCATGTGCTCGGGATGCGGAGCGTGACAGTCACGTCACGCGCTTTGCTCTCGCTGCCTTCCGGTGATCGCTGAAGCCTCAGGCTGACAAACCTGACAGTCTGGAAGCTAAAGTGTTTCTCCGTCAGCCCAAGGGTCTTGAACCGTTGATAGACATCGCGCCGCTTGCCCTCGACCGTGACCATGTCACCACCCAATTCGGCAAATGCGATCTCTATGACGTCCACCGATGTAAAGCCTGGTGGTGGTAGAATGGTTGGCGCTTGTTCACTCAGGAACGGCTGCAAACGCCAGTGCTCGAATTTGATCTCGATCATCTCAGAGCCTGCAAAACTCTCGTCATGGAGAATCTGAGCAATGTCGCAAAAGACCCTTGGCCCTCCCAACCCGCGACCAGCGATATCAACAACACCGGCGCCCGGCCGATACTGTATCGACAGTTCCCGCGCCTCACGATGAAGGGTTGAAATGACCGTATCCTCGTGGTGGGCGAACTCCAAAAGCATGCTCGCTGGACTTTCGAGATAGATGGCAATGGTGTGGACAGGTTGTGAAACCCCGGCCGTGCTTCCACCATCAGGGTGTTCCTCGGCATCATCATAAATGAAGTGGTCAGCGACCACGCGGCGCCCTCGCTGTAACTTCTGGATGAGTGTCTGGATATGAGGCAAGGCTTTCTGATAGCCCTCTGTGAAACCATTTCCGCAGTCAATCTTGAAACGGCAGTGACTGCGGGACCGCTGGGAGCGGTCGGCCATCGCCAGATTCCGTGCGCGGTGGATGATCTTGGGATCCTTGAGCCATAAATGGAAAATGCGCTCCTCGAGCGAAAAGTCCTCATCCAGAATGGCCGTCAGCTCAGTTTTGCCGCGGCACACTCTCGAAAGAGCGCGTTCCGCGAAATCCTGCTTCTTCGCCAACAGCCAGATGTGGCCCGTGATGGCTTCACATTCGACCCGAGCCGACTGCGGCGCGACCTTCACTGCTTCGAGGGCTTGACTAACCCGGCCGCGGGTTCCAAGCCCTTCGAAGTCTGGACACGGCACTTTGGCTGTTTCCAGAAGGAGCGTCAGCCCGTTGACGCTGAGCCGGTTGAAAACTGAGCGGATAGTGTCGGTCATTGCATCACTCGCGACATTGAAACTTGTGCGCGAGCGTAATTGATTCGCGACGCCATTGTGACGCAGCGCCGCTTTCATCCACACCGCGCTAAATTCGTCGCAGTGTTATTCAGGTGATGTCAGGAAGGCCGCCCAGGCAGTCATGAGCATTCGGCGTTTTGTGAACAAGTCCCCGCGCGCATAGGCAGCCTCCGCCTTGTCCCGCAGCCGATGCGCCAACGCCGCCTCGATGACTTCTTTTGGGAAGGCGCTCGTTTCGCCGGCCCAGTCGCGGAAGGATGAACGAAATCCATGCACCGTGATGCCGTTATACTTCAGGCGCTTCAGGACTGCCGAGAGCGTCATGTCGCTCAACGGTTTGCCCGGCGACAGGTCGCTGGCAAAGACGAGCCGGTCAGCAGTTTGAGGGTTTCCGAGACATTTGGCGGCCGCGTCCGTGATCGGAACGCGGTGTTCCTTACCAGCCTTCATCCGGATTGCGGGAACCGTCCATACGCCAGCATGAAGATCAATTTCACCCCAGGTTGCGCCGCGCACTTCCCCGGATCGAGCCGTCGTGAAGATCGTAAACAGAAGCGCCTTTGGGCCCGTCGCCGGGTTGTCCGCCAGCTGCTTGATCAGATCAGGCAGCAGCTTCCAATCGAGCGCGGCATGGTGGACCACCGGCCTGATCTTGGATGGCTGGGCGAGCACCTTGTCAAGATGACCGCGCCACCGTGCTGGATTGTCACCGTCGCGAGCGCCGATCGTTTTGGCGTAGTCAAGAATCGCCTCGATGCGCTGTCGAACACGGCTCGCGGTTTCCGGCTTTGCGTTCCAGATCGGCAGGAGAACGGTCTGGACGTGCTGGGTCGAGATGATCCGCACATCGAAATGCCCCATGGATGGATAGGCGTAGGTTTCGAGCGTCGATGCCCACTGCGCCGCATGCTTAGCGTTTTTCCAGCCAGCTTCCTTGCCAGCAATAAAAGCGCAAGCGGCGTCCTTGAATGTCAGCTTTTTGTTTTTGCGCTTTTCATCGTGTGGGTTCTCGCCGACGGCGATCTGCCGACGGGCTGCCAGCGCTCTTTCCCGAGCCATACTGAGCGTGATCTCTGGCCAGGAACCGAGGCCCATATCCCGCCGCCAGCCATTGATCTGATACCGCAGCACCCATGAACGGGCTCCTGAAGCCTTGACGACCAGCATGAGACCGCGGCCATCCGTGTGACGCCCCGGTCTTGCCGTTTGAACGCCGCGTGCAGTCAACGAGCCCACATCTGTTCCCACATGAAAACGCGGCTTCAGACGTATTCAAGTGAACAGCTATGCGCAAGCGCGAATTCTAGATTATTGATATTACACAAGTAATTTGTACGGGGGCACACCTCCGCGAACCCTAGCGAACACACAAATGGCGGACACCCCCTCCGCCATACCAGAAGGCAAGCTGTTCATGCTCAACGGTTTGACGCTTGGATTGGCTAACAACGTGACTGATGTTAGCCAATCTGACTGGCTGATTGGGCAGTTTTTCATCGCGATTGCGAGCGTTCGACAAAGTCGTCATCGCGCTATCTGCTAACCGCGAGCGGTTAGCAGCGCGTGTATAGCGGTCAATCTCCTTCAATGTGGCATGGCCAGACACAGACATGATTTCGTGAGGCGAACACCCTGCTTCCGCCAGCCGTCGGCAACAAGCCTTCCTTAGACCATGGGGCGAACGATCTTTTGGAAGACCTGCTTTCAATGTTTTGTCCTTAAACCAGTTATAAAAGCCGGTTTCAGTGAAGGGTTTTCCAAATTGCGTTGAGAGGAACGTATTGCCGTCGAGTTGCATGGAGTTTATTGCGGCATTCAGGTCGGACAAAACAGGAATATCAATCTCCGCGCCCGTCTTGCCCTGACGGTATTTCAGACGGCCATCAACGACGTGTTGCGGCCCGAGACGAATGACATCGCTGCGTCTTGGCCCGGCGCAAACCAGCAGTTCGAGCGCAAGCCGTTCACGAGTTCTGATGGGATACGTATTACTGAACTCGCGAATGTCTGCGTCAGACCAATCGGTGAAGCCCTTGACCTTGTATCTGATTGGCTCAATTTCGGTCATAGGATTGTGGCTAACCAGTTTGCGTTTCTTGGCAAGTTTCATGATCGCTTTTAGCATTCGCCTAAGATTGTTGGCGGCGGCAGGCGTATCCGCCATCCCATCGAGAATAGCTGCAATATGCTGTTCTTGCAGCTGGGCCACAGGCTTCTCCCCATGAGCATCACGGAAGCGTTCCAAAATGCCGCGATAGGTGGTGCGCGTGGTTTGTGAAAGCTGAATAAACGCCGCAGTCTGATAAGGTCGCGATCAGATCAGTCACACTCCCGACCTTCACCCGGCGCTTACCCGGTTCCAGCTTCGCGCCTGCCATTGCCGCTTCGTAAGTGGCCATGAAACTTGGTGACCAAGGCAATCCGGGTAATGGGACGCGTTTGAAACCCGGTCGGCGCAAATACCAGCGCGGCTTGCCTCTGCAGTCAATGTAGCCGTGGCAATATTTCGGCGCCTTGCGCATCAGCGAAGAACCGCGTCCCATGGATTATCTCCGAAGTCTGTATCACGTTGGTCGGATCGGCCATCTTGGGATATCGCTTGCAGCTTGATCTTGTCCCAATCCTCGGCGCGCCGCGCTGCATCGAACAGGACCACATGTTTGCGGACACGGTATGGCCGGTGAACCAGGCCTTCATCGACCCATTGACGGAGTTGGCTTTCGCTCACGCCCAAAGCTGCCGCCGCCTGACTCGCGCGGAGCGCTAACGGCCATGTTGGACGGATCGGAAGCGTATTGGGACGACGTAGCATTGTCAGAGAGCTGCCTGGTCTATCCATCAGGTCGACGTATTCCACGACGAAGTGGCACTGGCATAAATCCGTTTTGCTAGGGTTACGGACCACCAAATATATTCTGTTTCGGCTTTGTTCTTCTAGATTGGAAACAGGGAAAAGCTGTGAAGCAAATCGAGTAACTCCGACCCAGCAGTTTGTTTGTTCGTCGAGCCGATTAACGGATAGCCCTCGACCATGCGTGGGAGCGCATCCCGGAGATAGGGATGCTAGCGAAATCCCGCGACCCCACCGGTGTGCATTCCCGTTATCGGCGAAGCAGATTAGATCCGAAATTCATCGTGTAACAGGCTTCAGAACCGGACGCTTATCAAACGAAAAGGGGGCAAGATAAAAGGCGGCATCATGGTCATCTAAATCATTGAAATAGCGAACGCGAATTGATGGCACGACTGTTCCGGCGCCATCACGGTAATCGAAACGTCTGTATCATATAGGCTTGCTTGCCATCAGATTAGAAACTGCCCAGGAAATTGGTATCCAGTCGCTCTTTGCGTTCGCCGACTAGAAAGCGACGCTCATGTCTGGTGCAGGCGTTGCGCAGCGGGTCTGTGGCTCCCCTGCGCCGACGTCCTGGGACGAGCCCCGAGCCGCTCGGAAACGCGCCCGTCTCGGCCTTCGGCCTGGCCGCCTGACGCGTCTCAAACGGGGTGCGGGCGGCATGAGTTTAAGTCGGCTTCTGCCCCCAAAAGCAGGGATCGCTTGGTGCATTCGATTTCCCGCCTTTCCTGAGTGTGCGATTGAGCACCCAGAGCTAGGCTTGTCCGTTGCATCACAACGGCGACATCAAGCCATGATCCTCAACGACCCGTTCACGCCAAAACTCGGTAAAATTCGCGAGCGCAAACCGGGCGCATCGAAACGCTTCGTTTCCCAGGTGCTTGCGGAGGTTGGTCGCGGCGGCAGGCTGGGACGCCAGACTGGCGTGTCTAAAGCCACGAATTTCGGTCTGGGACGCGGGGCGAGCGCGCTCGTTTACTCTGGTACGCTGGCCGAAGGCGAGAGGCGTAGCCGCGCGCGACGCAGCGCCGGCGGCCGATCATCCGCGATGTTGAGGAGGCGTT
>JBGSLP010000066.1:0-6504 GCA_041740655.1 Alphaproteobacteria bacterium | reverse complement strand
GGCGACTTACTCGCGCACGGTCACGGAGTCTGACATAAACCACTTCGCGGAAATCTCGGGCGACCATAACCCGGTCCATCTGGACGAAGCCTACGCTGCGGGCACGATGTTCAAAGGCCGTATCGCGCACGGCATCCTGACAGCCAGCTATATCTCAGCCGTCATCGGCACGAAATTGCCCGGACCGGGGTGCATTTACGTTTCACAAACGCTCAACTTCAAAGCGCCGGTGAGAATTGGCGATGAGGTAGAAACGAGCGTTCGGGTCGCCGAACTGCTGCCCGAGAAAAAGCGCGTCATTCTTGCCTGCCTATGCACTGTAAAGGGCAAGCCTGTGCTCGAAGGCCAGGCTGTCATCATCGTTCCGTCCAATCAGGCCTGATGCCCGGCGCCCTCATGAAAGGCTGACCATGCAGATTGTGCGAGGCTGGCGTGATGCGCCGGGCGCCGTGCGTGGCGGCGCCCTCGCGATCGGCAATTTCGACGGCGTGCATCGTGGACATCAGGCAGTGCTGGACGTGGCGAAGCGGGGCGCGCGGGAACGCGCAATCGCTGCGGGCGCGATGGTGTTCGAGCCTCACCCGCGCCAGTTTTTCCAGCCCGGCAAGCCGATCTTCCGCCTGACGCCGCTCGACCTCAAGCTGGAGCTGTTTGCAGCGCATGGGCTGGATTTCGCGGTCGTCATCGATTTCGATGCAGGTTTGGCCGAGCTTTCGGCCGCCGATTTCGCCAGCAAAATTCTGGCGGACGGCTTTTCCCCGGCGCTCGTCGTGACCGGATATGATTTTTTCTTTGGCAAGGGCCGCGGCGGCAATCCGACGATCCTGCGCGAATTGGGGGCGGCTTTGGGGTTCGACGTGGAGACAGTGCAGCCTGCCGGGGATAGCGGCGAGATTTTTTCGTCCACCCGTATCCGCGAGTTGCTGGCCGAGGGCGACGTAAAAGGCGCGGCGCATATGCTTGGGCGCTATTGGCGGGTGAAGGGCGTCGTAAAGCCTGGAGCGGGGCGCGGCGCTGGGCTTGGCTTTCCGACTGCCAACATCGACCTTGAGAACGGGCAGTCGCTTCGGCATGGCATCTACGCTGTCCGCGTTCATCGCGGCGGCGATGCATTCGATGGCGCCGCCTATCTGGGTCCGCGACCGACATTCGATAATGGCGCTCCGGTGCTGGAGGTTTTCCTGCTCGATTTCTCCGGCGACCTTTACAATCAGGAAATCGGCGTCGAGTTCGTCGACTTCATTCGAGGCGATGGCAAATTCCGCTCGGCGGAAAGCCTTTCCGAGCAAATGGCGAGAGATTGCGCTAAAGCGCGCGAAATCCTATCGTCGGAAACGCGCGCCTAAGGCCATTTACAGGAAGCGACTGCGGCAATCCGCCTCTGCCTCGCCGCAGTAGCGCCGCCCTTTTTTTAGCCATGATGCGCTCACTTATAGTCTGCGGCAAATTTCAGTCGGCTTAACGCCGACGAAAGCCATGCTGTTTTCAAATGGATTTTTACATGAGTATGACACGTCGGAATTTTACCTCGGCGCTGCTCGCAATCGCTGGCGCTGCAACCTTGAAGCCTTCGGCGGCGCAGGCGGAGATCAATTTTGGCCAACCGGTGCGCTTCAATAGCGACGCCCTGGTTTCATGGGCCGAGATGGCGGCGCGCCAGCCTTATCATCGCGCCACGCTGCGCAACCCCGAGGTCATCAGCCGGATCGATTACGACAATTACCAGCAGATACGCTATCGCCCGAGCGCTGCTATCTGGGCCGACCGCTCGGCGCCATTCCCCGTCGAGCTTTTTCACGTCGGCAAATATTTCCAGGAGCCAGCGCGCATTTTTGTTCTGAACAACGGTGAGGCGCGCGAAGTTTTATACTCCCCGGAGCATTTCTCCTACGGCAAGGCGGATTTCGCGCGGGCGCAGCCGCCAGATCTCGGTTGTGCAGGCTTTCGCGTCATGTACGGCCCTGGCGAGCCGGACTGGCTGGCGTTTCTGGGCGCTTCCTATTTTCGCTCGCCGGGCGAAACGCGCCAGTATGGCCTGTCGACGCGCGGTCTCGCCATCGACACCGCGATGCCATGGCCGGAGGAGTTTCCGCGCTTCACCAATTTCTGGCTGGAGCCACAGCGCAACCCGGACGGCGTCGTCATCCATGCCATGCTCGACAGCCCTAGCGTGACCGGCGCTTACCGCATTACCGCCACGCGCGAAAAAGGCGTGATCACCGACGTCGAGGCGACGATTTTTGCGCGCAAGGATGTGGCGCGTCTCGGCATCGCCCCCCTCACCAGCATGTACTGGTACGGTAAGACGAACCGTCGTCAGGCGATCGATTGGCGGCCGGAAATTCACGACAGCGACGGCCTCGCGCTCTGGACGGGGGCGGGCGAGCGCATCTGGCGCCCGATCAACAACCCGTTCGGCGTGCAGACAAACACTTATCTCGACAACAACCCGCGTGGCTTCGGACTTCTCCAGCGCGAGCGCCGCTTTGACCAATATGAAGACGACGGGGTTTTCTACGAGAAGCGTCCGAGCGTCTGGATCGAGCCGATTGGCGAATGGGGCGAAGGCGGCGTGCAGCTCGTCGAAATCCCGACAACTGATGAAACCAACGACAATATCGTCGCTTACTGGCTGCCCAAGCAGCAGCTCAAGGCCGGCGGCTCGCACACGATGAAATACCGCATTCACTGGCGTCTTGAGGAGCCATATCCGGCGTCGATCGGGCGCGTATTTACGACACGCTCCGGCGTGGGCGGCATACCCGGGCATCCGGCCCGCGAGGGTTATACGAAATATGTTATCGACTTCGCAGGCGGCGATATGGGGCGCCTGCAAAATACGGACGGCGTTGAACTGGTTGTATCGTCCAGCCGGGGCAGCATCGACAAGAAGTCAGCCTATCGCGTGGTCGGCACGGACCGCTGGCGCGCAATGTTCGACTTTCTGTCGGCGGATCGCGAGCCGGCCGATCTGCGGTTGTGGCTGCGCAAGGACGGAAACGCACTCACCGAAACCTGGCTCTATCAGCACCTCACCGGATGACGCAGCCCGCCGCGATTGACACCACCTTATAATTATTCTAATTAAAAAAGAGCCCCTATGGTCGGGAACATCAGTCTAAAAACCGCGTTGACGTGCGTAGCTTCCGTTCTAACTATGCCAGTCACACGCGTAGTGAGGGCAAGATGACACGGATGAGGAGTGCGACCGGGCAGTCGCGCGATGAATTCAGGGCGCATGATGGCGGTAATGTTGTTTCTCTCCAGACCTCGAAAGTGAGCGTAGGAGATTGGCTTTATTCGCCCCACGCCGGTGAAGAACGGCTTGTAGAAGAATTGCGTGGATTTTTGCTCGCAAGCTTATTGAAACCTAGAGGTGAATTCGAGAAAGCGTGCTTCCTTATCGTAGGCGATGCTAATGTCACCAAGGAAAGATATGCCGCAGCATTTTTCCACGGTCTCGAAATCTATGCGAAACGCAAATTCGAGTTTTACAATCCCGGATCGCTGAAGCTTGGAACGGATGAAATGTGGGTGGCGCGGCTTATACTTGCGCTGAAATCGGAAGATTATTCGACAGTTCGGTATCTAATGTCGCGCCGCATCGATCCAGTCGGCCAGCGTAGGCTTTCATTTTTGGCGCAAGGACTCGCAACCGCGCTGACTGACGATTTTGAATTTTAAAGGAGACGACACATGCAGAATACCAAATTAAGCATTGCTCCCGACGCAAAAGCCGAGATTGTCGAAGCGCTCACTCAGGGTCTTTCAGAAACCGTTGTCGAGACCACAAAGGCGCAGAATTTTCATTGGAACGTGAAGGGAATGGGTTTCGGCCAGCTTCACGAATTCTTCCAGACAATCTACGAGGATCATTTTGCAGGGCAAGATAAGCTCGCCGAGCGTATTCGCGCGCTTGAAGGTCATGCCGAAGGCCGCCTTTCCGAATTCCTGAAGCGCAGCGCAATTTCCGAGTCTGACGGTCATCTGGCCGACAAGGAGATGATTCAAAGCCTTTTAGGCGACCAGGAAACTCTCTCCGCGACGATGCGCGCGCTAGCGGCGCTCGCCGATAAGCATGGCGACATCGTTACCAACGATCTCGCGATTGAACGCGCTGACGTTCATGACAAGTTTGCATGGATGCTGCGCGCGCATCTGGCTTAAGGGCAGACCGCGCAGCAGCGAGTTTCTGCAATTAGTTGAGAACAACCGAAGCGTCGCCATCGCCCGCATCGATCCTGTCGAGCGGGCATGGGACGCCTTTTTTCGCGCATTTGCGGCGATATTCGTTCTCCCAGAACTGGCGAGTGCCCAGAGTTTCCGTATTTTTAGCGCACGCCTGCAATAGCGCCAGCTTCTCGTCAAAGGCGTCAGCCCGCTTCCAGGCCTTTTCGTCATCTTCGTCGCGGCCACAGGCGATGCAAACGCCGCGCTTGTCCTTGCAGATGCCCACGCAAGGTGACGGCACTTTAAACTTCTTACCCAAAATACAATCCTCTGACTAATCGTGCGGACGCCGAAATAAAGCTTTAGAGTGGGGGAAGGCAACCCCCTTCGCGCACCGGCGTGATCGAAAGCGCGAGACCAGTTGTCGCGTCTATCTCGATCAGTGCGCCGCAGATAGTCGCCTCGCCCGCCGCCGGCTCGAACCTCCCACTCGGAATTTTGGTGAGAAACCGCCGCAGCGGTTCGTCCTTTTCAACGCCGATAATGGAATTGTAATCGCCGCACATGCCGGCGTCGGTCATATACGCGGTGCTACCGGGCAATATCCGAGCATCGGCGGTCGGCACGTGAGTATGCGTGCCGACGACAACGCTAGCGCGGCCATCGACGAAAAAGCCCATGGCCTGTTTCTCCGACGAGGCCTCCGCGTGAAAGTCGATGAAAATCGCATCGGCGGCCTGAGCCAGCGGACAGGCGGCAAGTTCCCGCTCGATCGCCTGAAACGGGCAGTCCAGCGCGTCCATGAAAACGCGGCCCATGACGTTGATCACCAGCACCTGCGCGCCATTCGCAGCGGTAAACAGCCCGGCGCCGCGCCCCGGCGTTCCCGGCGGATAATTCACTGGCCTTATGAGCCGGTCGTGGCGATTGATGAATATGAGCGCCTCGCGTTGATCCCAAGCATGATTGCCGAGCGTCACCACGTCCGCGCCCGCAGCCCGCAGTTCCTCAAAAATCTGCTCGGTGATGCCTACGCCTCCGGCCGCGTTCTCGCCGTTGACGATAACAAAGTCAGCGGCAAGGCGCTCTCGCATGGCAGGCAACCGTTCGATGACGACTTTGCGGCCCGCGCGCCCGACCACATCGCCGAGAAATAAAAGCCGCATCAATGCGATGTCCGGCAGTGGATGGCGCCGTTTTCGGTCAGGATGAAATCGAGCCGGGCGTCCTCGTCGTGCTCCTCGGCCGGCAGATCATCAGCTTTCTGCCAAGCCTGCGCGACGCCGATGCTGATGATCGGTTTCATCGCGCGCAGTCGTGCGATGGCGCGGTCGTAGTACCCCCCACCATAACCAAGCCGACGGCCCTGCTCATCGAATGCGAGAAGCGGAGTGATGACGATGTCCGGATGCACTTCCTCGCCACTGGCCGGATATGGGATGCCAAGTGGCCCCTCGCTCATGGCGTCGCCCGGGCGCCATGGCAGGAACATGAGAATACGCTTCGGCATGATACGCGGCAGGGCAAGCGCCGCCCCCGCTTCTTGCGCCGCATGCAACAGCGGCATGCAATCGAACTCGTGGCCAACCGGGAAAAATCCGGAAACGATCACGCCGGGCTTGATGGGCACAAGCTGCACGAATTCGCGCGCGACCGCGATGCCTGCCTCCTCGCGTTCCTGCGCGGAGCACTTGTTGCGATAGCTGAGTTGCCGCTCGCGAAGCGCGGCTTTCTGATGGGCTATTGCGTCTGACGTCATCGCATGCGCCCGGATTTTGCGATCATGATGCTTTCGTCCAGCGCATGGCAAAGAGGGTTAGTGAAGCCGTAAAGGCCGGTGGAGATTTCGATGCCCTTGGGTCCCTACAGTGTAGGTGGGAGCCAAGTGTCCGGAACCACGGCTCCGGTCAGGGTCAGCCCCCATAAGCATCTTATCGGCCCCGGGTATTCAGTGACTCCTGTCGCGCCCCACAGCTTCACGTAACAATATGCGTGGAATTCTCGAAGAATGCTAGGGGCAGCAAATTTAAATCCCGCCACAAAGAAGAAAGTTGTGCATGTTACAACCTGCATCCGCTGCATTCCGTTAATTGTAACAATATCAGCCACGCTCTGTGGCTTTTAGCGTTGCCCGTCTCATTTGTTTTTCCAGGAGAATTTCATGAAGTTTTTAAGTTTGGGCGCCTTGGCGTTTACCCTTGCGCTTGGGGGAGCCGCCTCGGCGCAGGATGGCTCTGCGGAGCAACTCGTCGACGCGCTGAACGGCGTATTCGGCAAGCAACAAGGCACGAAAGCATCGCACGCCAAGGGCGTTTGCGCCTCGGGCGAATTCAA
>JBGSLP010000065.1:0-8774 GCA_041740655.1 Alphaproteobacteria bacterium | reverse complement strand
GCGGAAACCACCCTGAGCAGGATAAGCCTCAGGTCGCAACTTCGGCGCCGGAGCCGAAAATGGAAGCCAAAGCGGCGCCCAAACCGGCATACGAAGAGCGTAAGGGCCTGTTTCAGCGGTTGGCCGCAATTTTTCAGAAGTAAATGCAAGGGGCGGGAAACCGCCCCTTTTTATTGCGTTAAGCTAATTTGAAAAGTCTTTATCGTGATGGGCTATGGCTTCAACGAGCGATCCAAACCAGCCAGACCTCTGCCCCGGATCAAGTTCTATAAGCAACTCTGATATTTGCTCATCGAGCCATTTTGCTTCAATTCTATCCAACGGCAGATAAAAGAAATCTGCGCTCTGGACACAGAACTTGCTACCCACAATATCTTCAAAGCACACGTAGCGTATGGCTTTAACTTCAGAGACGCGCTTCCATACAATTATATGCTTGTACATGTTTTGTTCATTCGCAAGAGCTAACACTTATACTTTGAGTAAATCATTTTCTCCAATAACGGCTTCATGCAACGCGGTGGCGATGAGTGCGCCGTTGACGCCGAGATCTTTAATTTCCATGAGATCAGCGGCGTTGCGAATTCCTCCAGCCGCGTACAGTTGTGTGAATGTAGATTCTGCTCGAGTCAGCGCGAGCAATGTTTTGTTGGGGCCATTTTTCGCTCCCACATCATCTAAGTTCATAACAATTACGGACTTCGGCCATAAAGCAGTATTGAACTGAAGGTCGAATGGCCCGACCATCCGACCTTTCTTAAAATCGAGCGACAGGATGTGATTCTGTAATCCATGCATGTCCTCATCGCTCATGCTTTCCGTGCCAAGAACATGTGAAAGCCAAGGCTGCTTCTGCCAGTTCACGGCGACTTTTCTGGCTGTTAGCCCGCTATCCATCCAGATTTCAATGTCTGGATAGTGATAATTTATCGACCACAGCAATTCGCGTTGTGGAACGCCGCCTTCAATCGAATCCAGGTCTGCGATGTAGAAAGTTGTAAACGGATGGAGCCGTAGAAAACCGGCGACGGCCTCCAGCGGATCGGCGTTGGGGCAAATTGGCGAGCGCCACGGCTCGTAATTGCGCCTGTCGCCGCGGATTGCGCGCACCACCCGTCCGGCTTTCAGGTCGATCACGGGAATAATGTGCATGAAAGCCTTTCGAATCGAAACCAGCTGCGGCGATTCTAACCCGGTCAAGGTAGAATGCGCAAAAGAGTGCGGCAAACCCCTAAATTCATCATGACAAACGCGTCTCCCGGCGTTAGTGTCTCCTCAATATCAAGTCAAGGCCCGGCGGTTGGAAGACCGCACGCGGACTAGCCGAACCGGCCTCCTCTGGAACGTAGCGTGTTGTAAACATTGTGGTTTATTGCGATGGGTCAACAGTCTAGTTCCGCACGAATGCTCGGAGTAACTGCGGATGTTCACGAAGAAACCAGAGAATGACATGAGCAACTTTGACGCGCAAAAACCAATCACCAAAACCACCAGTAAAGTCGTTGGCGGACAACCTATGGGCGGGCAGGGCATGGCGGCAAATCCAGGTTCAATGAATGCGCCGTCGGGCGGTCTGATGCAGGGCGGAATGCAGCCCGGCGCTCTCGTTGCAAAGACGCCAGCGTTCAGAGGTCCGGACCGGATGTCCCCGTCGATCATCGGCGAAGACCTCACAGTCACCGGCAATGTGCTCTCGCGCGGCGAAGTTCAGGTCGACGGGCAGATTCAGGGCGACGTTCATTGCTCGTCGCTGATCGTTGGCGAAAAGGCTCAAATTACCGGCGGCATCGTCGCTGAAGATGTGGTCGTTCGCGGTCGCGTTATGGGTTCCGTGCGCGGCATGCGCGTGACGTTGCAAGCGTCCTCGCACGTCGAAGGCGACGTTTTCCATCAGTCTCTCGCCATCGAGCAAGGCGCATATTTCGAAGGCAAGTCACGCCGTTCGGAAGATCCTATCGCATCCGCGCCAAAGCTTGAAAACATGGGCGGCCACAATCAGGCGGCTGAGTAACTAATCTTCGATTGAATGCAGAAGGCCGGACGCTGCAGAGCGACCCGGCCTTTCTCGTTTTAAAGTATGCGGGCTTTGATGAAGTTCACGCCGCGCCCCTCACTTCGCAAGCGGCGGCTCAGAACAGGTATTTGTTGCCGCGCGAATCCTTAGCCAGAAGCAGCCGTGACATCAGAATGGTGGACGTGGTTATGAGAAACGTCACGATGACCAGTCCGAAATACTCAGCACTCGTGTTTACGTTGTTGTCGAACACATAATAGCTGTTGCCTCGCACCGAGGTATACAGATCAATCGTGAAGCACAAAAACCACGCGATTTTGAGCAGGAGCGTGATCAGGTCGTCGGCGGTGAAGGTCCAGATCCAGTGCGTCGCGATCATGAAGCCGAACACGACGAGCGAAACGATGACCGCGAACACCGCCTTGAACGGATTGACGGGCGTCGCTGAAAAGATCGTCAGAACTTCGTCGATGCCGAATAGCGTCGTGAAGCCATCCCATAAAGCTCCGATCCCGATGATGAGTGCTATAATCGGCATGCAGGATTGTTTGCCTTAATTGCGCGTCATCATCACGAAGATGGACAATACCATCCCCAGCACAAACATCAGAAATACGAATACGTTCATATCGAACCGAAGCCAGCGCCTTGTGCGCGGCTCATCGGCCGTTGTCCGCTCGCCGTCCGAGGCGACAAAAGCGGCGAAATCGTCTTCCCGCGCGCTGGCGAACAGTACCGCGTACCGCACCACGGCGTCGCTGTTCATGCGGGCTCGCTGAGAAATCGAGTACAGGCTTTTTTCGAAATCGGCCGGCGTTTTCTTCTGCTCGTTATAGGGCATGGCGCCTCGCGAGTCGCACGCGGCGAATCCATCCGCCATTCATGCAAGGATTTTAGCTAATTTTTAACGATGATAGAAAAGCTTTTCGAGGTATGGTTAATGGCGCGGTTGCCTTGCGCTAGTTCGCAAAGCGGAAATGCAAAATATCGCCGTCCTGTACCCGATATTCTTTCCCCTCAAGCCGCATCTTGCCCGCCTCCTTACACCCCGCCTCGCCGCCATACTTGACGAAATCGTCGTAAGCGATGGTTTCGGCGCGGATGAAGCCTTTCTCGAAATCCGAGTGAATGACCCCGGCGGCGCCTGGCGCCATGGTGCCGGTTTCGATGGTCCACGCGCGCGCTTCCTTCGGGCCGACCGTGAAATAGGTGATCAGGTCGAGGAGGCCGTAACCGGCGCGGATAACGCGGTTCAAGCCCGGCTCGTCCAGCCCGAGATCGCGCAGGTAATCGGCCCGTTCCGACGCCGCGAGTTGCGCGAGTTCGGCCTCTATCTGCGCGGAAATGTAAACGCATGCGGCGCCTTCCGCGCGCGCGCGTTCCTCGACGCGGGCGGAATGCTCGTTACCCGTTGCGGCGCTGGCCTCGTCGACATTGCAGACATAGAGCGCAGGTTTGGACGTCAGCAACTGCAACTGGCGGAAAATACGTTGCTCGCTATCCTCGATTTTCACCGTTCGCGCAGGTTTGCCATCGGCCAGAGCGACGAGGGCTTTCTCGACGACTTCGAGGATGGCTTTCGCTTCTTTATCCTGTCCCTTGGCGCGCTTTTCGAGGGCATGCTTGCGCTTTTCAAGGCTCTCCATATCCGACAGCATCAGCTCGGTTTCGACCGTATCGGCGTCCGAGATGGGATCGACGCGCCCCTCGACGTGAACAATATCGCCGCTCTCGAAACAGCGCACCACATAGGCGATGGCGTCAACCTCGCGAATATTGGCGAGAAACTGGTTGCCAAGACCTTCGCCCTTGGAGGCGCCGCGCACCAGCCCTGCGATGTCGACGAAGCTCAGGCGCGTCGGGATGATTTGCGCGGATTTGCCGATTGCTGCAATGCGGTCAAGCCGTGGATCGGGCACGGTAACGTCGCCAATGTTCGGCTCGATGGTGCAGAACGGATAGTTTGCCGCCTCGGCCGCCGCCGTTTGCGTAAGCGCATTGAAAAGCGTGGACTTGCCGACATTCGGCAGCCCGACAATACCGCATTTGAAACCCATGAAATCAATCTCTTAAGCGGAAACGCCAGCGCGGAAGCGGTGATGAATCCAGGATTTGAGGCCGCCCAACGCGCCGCTCTCCCGCCTCTTGATATCTGTCGGGGTCGGGCCGGTTTTTGACCGAAGCACACCGGGGTCCATTTCGATGGCGGCCTGCGGCTCAACCGCCTGCACTTCGCCATTGACGATAGCGGCAACGGTTACGGGCGCAACAGCCTGAGCAGGAGTGGCGGCAGGAATAGAAGCAGCCGGAGCCGGAGTAGAAGCCGGAGCAGCCAAAGGGTCCGGCACAACAGCAGCAGCCGAAGCCGGAGCGACTGGAGCGGGGGCAAGGACCGGAGCCGCAGCCAAAACCGCGTCAGCGGCCGGAGCAGGAGCCGAAGCAGCGACTGGAGCCGGAGCAGCGACTGGAGCGGAAGCCGGAACCGGAGCAGTGATAGAAGCAGCGGCCTTAAGTTCGACAGACTTTGCAGGGGCGCCCTTCGCCGGCCGCGCTATCCGCGCAACCTCATTCATAAAAGGGGCGTCCTGGCCCTCCACGAGCTTGGACGCGGCTTTGGCGATCCCGTCGAGCATGGCGGTGAGCCAGTCATGGTCGGCTTTTGCGAAATCGCCCAGAACGTAGTTCGAAACCTTGGACTTGTCGCCAGGATGCCCGATGCCAATTCGCACACGCCGGAAATCGGGGCCAATATGCGCTGCAATCGAGCGCAAGCCGTTGTGGCCCGCGTGACCGCCGCCGACCTTCACTTTCAGCTTGCCAGGTTCGAGATCGAGTTCGTCATGAAAAACGGTAACATCGGCGGGCGTCAGTTTGTAAAAGCGCATCGCCTCGCCAACTGCGCGACCGGATTCGTTCATGTAGGTGCCGGGCTTGAGCATGACAAGCTTGTAAGCGCCCGTCTGCAACTCGCTGACCATGCCGTTGAAGCGCTTGCGCCATGGGCCGAAATCATGCTCGGCGGCAATGGCGTCAACAGCCATGAAGCCTACATTATGCCGGTTCATCAGATACTTATCGCCGGGATTGCCCAAGCCGACGAACAGCTTAACCGTCATATTACGCACCCTCGCAACGCAGTTTGATCCGCCCGTTCCAATTGGAAAACTTTAAAACAGGGGTTAGGCTTCCTCGGCTTCTTCGCCATCAGCCGCTGGCTCGTCGACTTCCTCAGCGCTTGCGCCTGCGATCGTCGCAATCGTGAAATCGCGGTCAGTGATGGTCGGCGTTACGCCCTCGGGTAATTTCACTTCTGAGATGTGGACGCTGTCGCCAAAATCGAGGCCCTTGAGATCAACTTCGATAAACTCCGGAATGTTGTCCGCGCTGCACTCGAGTTCGACCGTATGGCGGACGACGTTCAGTGCGCCGCCAGCTTTCAGACCGGGCGATGACTCCTCATTGATGAAGCGTACGGCCACCTCGACATCCAGACGCGAGGTCTTGCTGATGCGCAGGAAATCTACGTGGAGCGGGAAGTCGCGAACAGGGTCAACCTGCACATCGCGGGGAATGACGCGCTGCTTCTTGCCATCAATATCGATCATGTAAACGGTCGAGAGAAACGCGCCGGACTGCATCAGCTGGAAGATGCGCTTATATTCAAGCGTCACGCTCTGGTTCGGCTTTTTATCGCCATAGATGACGCCGGGGATATTGCCGCCCTTGCGCATCGTCCTGAGAGCAGTTTTCTTCATGAACTCGCGCGAGTTCGCTTTGATTTCGAGCATTTCAGCCATTACAAAAAGTCTCCGCCGGTCGAAGCAGCAGCAAAGCCGCGCGTCGAAAATTCCTCATCGTCCATCATGATCGTGGATTATTGATTGCTTATAATGGCAAGCGATAAAAAAGACAATTCCCCTTTATGCGCCGTTTGAGAGGCCGCGCGGGAAAAATATTAGTCGAACAGGCTCGATACGGAGCGTTCGTTCGCCGTGCGGTCGATCGCCTCGCCAATCAGGCTTGAGATCGGCAGGATTTCGATGTTACGCGCCGCCTTGACGGCCTCCGTCGGCAGGATGGTGTCGGTTATCATCAGCGACTTGATTTCCGATTTGCCGATGCGGCTGACAGCCCCGTTCGAGAGCACGCCATGCGTTATATAGCCGAACACCTCGATTGCGCCCTTCTCGATCAGAGCTTCCGCCGCCTTGCACAGGGTGCCGCCTGAATCGACGATGTCGTCGACGAGAATGCATTTCTGGCCGCTCACCTCGCCGATCACATTCATGACCTCGGACTCGCCCGCCCGTTCGCGGCGCTTGTCGACGATGGCGAGGGGCGCGTTTATGCGGTTGGCGAGCAGGCGCGCGCGGACCACGCCGCCCACGTCGGGCGACACGACGGTGATGCCGCCGTTGCTGAAGCGCTCGCCGATATCGCGCACCATGACGGGCGCTGCAAAAAGATTATCGACCGGAATATCGAAAAATCCCTGGATTTGCCCGGCATGCAGATCGACCGTCAGAAGCCGGTCCGCGCCGGCGTGCGTGATCATATTGGCGACCAGCTTTGCGGTGATCGGCGTGCGCGGACCGACTTTGCGATCCTGGCGGGCGTAGCCGAAATAAGGCACCACGGCGGTTATGCGCTTGGCCGACGCGCGCCGCAGCGCATCGATGATGATCAGCAATTCCATCAGGTTGTCGTTGGCCGGATAGGCTGTCGACTGGATGACAAAAACGTCCTCGCCCCGTACGTTCTCCTTAACCTCGACATGAATTTCGAGGTCTGAGAAGCGTTTTACGGCGCAGTCCGTGAGGCTCAGTCCGAGATGGTCCGCAATCGCCTGGGACAGCGGCAGGTTGCTGTTGCCTGCAACAAGTTTCATGGGGCCAATATCATCAAAGCAGGGGGTTGCGAGCCCCGATGCATACGCAGAACGTTTCGGCTATAGCAGTGGGGCGGCGGTGTGTAAATCGCTTCTAAAGATACAACCACACGAAGCAGTGATCGCGGTGTGCGAATACCGCTATCCACCCCGAGCGCCGCGAGCGCATGCTGCGACCCTTCTAAAACAAAAAAGCACCGCCGTTTCCGGAGATGCTTTTCTTGGGCAGGCGTCAGAAAGTTCAGGTTGTCGGGCGAGGCACGATCTTGGCGACTTCGACGGAAGCCGCTTCCGCCGCCGCATCGGCCGTCGGACCCCACGTCACATCGAGCGAATTTTGATCCACCTGATTGCGCTGGACGACATTGCTGACCGGCTTTCCGCTCGGATCAACCACCTGCCAGCTTATCTTGATGGGCTGCTTGCCGTCCTGGGCGGCGCCCATTTCCACATTGCCCTGCACGGTATAGCCGTTCGGAGATTTCGTTTCAGTGACCCGGACGCCCTGCGAGGCTAGATGCTTGCGCATCGCGGCTGTGAGCGAGGTCTGGCCATCTCCCGGAGCGCCGGAGACCGATTGAACATAAACGGTCATGTCTGGCTTGGCAGGCGTGGCCCGGACCGGCGTTGCAAGCGGCCTCGGCTGCGCGGGCGCGGGCGTCAGCGATGCGGTTGATGAGACCGGCTTCGATTGTCCGGAAGTCGGCTGCCCGCCAGCGACAGCGGCTGCCTCAGGGGTTTTGGCGCCGGTCAACCAGGCGTGCAAATCCGTCGCGGCTTTGGCTGCAACACGATCAAGCGCGGCGTCATCGACTAGCGCCCACGGATCGCCGGACTTTTTCGGCGAAACGATTTCGTCACCCTGAATGCGTTTGACCCGCTTGCCAGTTTTGTCAGTAATATCGCCGATATAGGTCACGCGCGACCCGCGAGTTTCCTTCCCGGCCTGCATCAGACCCATGACGGAATAATCCGCGTCTTTCGGGTCCACCACGGGGATGTTCTTCTGCTTGGCAGCGGCTGTGAGCGCGTTCACCATTTTCGTGCTGATCGCAGGCGGCGCAGCGATGATGGGCGCGAATGCGATCGACGCGATTTTCGGTTGGTCGAGCGGCTGGTTCAGGTCACCGCCTGTCAGTGAGTCACCGCCTCCGCAGGCGGTCAACGTAAGGGAGATTATCATCCCCGCCAGCAACGCTACACGCTTTCCCGCGGTGTGCGCCGCCGCAAGACTATCTTGCGTCACCAGATCCACTCCTTTTAAGTTAAAGCTGGCCGTTCGGCGGCACGCGGTTGTTACTTAATTATCCGCCAATCCGAACTCAGCAAACTCTAACGCGCATTTGATGCGCAATCCAGACGAGTTGACATCAACAGCGCGCTGGCGAACAACAAAAGCCTAAAAAAGGGTTAAAATCACAAGTTTTTCCACATCACAGCAGAACGATGGCTGAAATTTGGCGCCCGTAATCAGCTTCGCCACGTTTTTGAGTGCGCCTGTAGCTGAAGAATTTCGATTCGTTCTCGAAAGTGCATGGCGACGAGCTTTGCGCCTGCATAACGCCTTTTGAAGCTAAACGATGTAATACAAAGCGAGGAAGGTCAAAATGTGGCTTGCCCGCGTTTGGGCCTGCATGAAAAAAATCGGCGTACTCGGCGGCCTTCGCTGTGAAGGATGATTTGAACTCCTCGCCGACTTCGTAGGCCGCCCTGGAAATACAGGGTCCTACAGCCGCCCGGATGCGCTCCGGCTTCGCGTCGAGCGACTGCATGGCGTCGACAGTTGCCTCGATAATGCCGCCCAGAGCGCCGCGCCAGCCCGCATGAGCCGCAGCGAAGACGCCGGCCTCGAAATCGGCGAGCAGCACGGGC
>JBGSLP010000064.1:0-2890 GCA_041740655.1 Alphaproteobacteria bacterium | reverse complement strand
GCTCGGCCCCAGCGTATAGAGCAGCGATCGCGCCTCCCGTTCGTCGATGCTGGTCGGTCGAACGGCGCCGTAAATTTCGAGTTGCTTGCGCTCTGCATTGCTCAGACGGAAGCGATCCGACAGGCGCTGCGCGTCCTCGGTCGTGAACATTGCAAGCGCTGCGAGGCGGCGTAATGGATCAGCCGGAAGATTTTGCGCTGCTTCAATCGCCGTAATTCGTTCAAACCGACGCAGCATCGGCGGCTCGCCGAGGATTTGCACGAGCAAGCCGTGCTCAAACATCGCCGTGAGCGCTCGCTTGGCGCCCGCCGCCGCCAGCAGCTTGAAAAGCTCAACACGCACCCGTTCGGCCGAAAGCCCCCGAAGCCCGCCCCGTTCGCGAACGGCGGCCAGCAATCCTTCCCGGTCGAGCGGGCCATTGCCATATTGCGCGTTAAACCTGAAAAATCGCAGGGTGCGGAGGTAGTCCTCGCGAATGCGTTGCCGTGCATCCCCGATAAATCTTACACGCCTCGCTCGGGCGTCAGGCAACCCGCCAAGCGGGTCGAATATGACGCCATCGGCATCGACATAGAGAGCGTTCATCGTGAAATCGCGGCGCTCGGCATCGCGCGTCCAGTCGGAACCAAACCGCACCACGGCGCGGCGGCCGTCCGTCTCGACGTCCTCGCGCAAGGTTGTCACCTCGAACGGCTGCCCATGCGCGATGATTGTGAGCGTGCCATGCTCGACGCCGGTCGGGATGGTTCTCAAGCCCGCTTTTTCAGCGGCGTCCTTCGCCTCAAGTGGCTTGGCTGTCGTCGCGAAATCAATGTCGTTGATCGGCAGCCCGAGAAGCGTATTGCGCACGACGCCCCCGACGGCGCGAATTTCATGGCCCTGACGGCTGATCGCGTCGAACACCGCCCGCACGCCGCTGTTTTGCAGCCATTCGCCGCCCTCAAGCATGACCGGATCGGGCGTTGGCGACTGCTTTGCGGCTTTTCCGGTCGGCATGGGAACCGTCGCCTTATTCTGAGCGCCCAGGCGTCAGCACGCCGTCCTTGAACTGCGGCGGATAATATGTCTGGCCGGGCGTTCCCTTCCGCTCCAGTTCGATAAAATAGGCGAGGCCGCCAATCATCATCACGAATCCAAGCAAAAAAAGCGTAAGCAGCGGCGCCCGGCTAAGAATGCCGTCTGCGTCATCTCCTTTCTTAACAATATATGCGACTGCGAGATAAATCAGCGTCGGCGCCAGCAATACAAGCAGACTGATCAGGATGATGCGTGGCATTCGCGGTAGAGCCTTTCGTAGACGGACAGGAGGATAGCGGCGGTTGCGCCCCAGATGAACCGTTCGCCAAACTGCACGGCGCGGAACTCGCGAGGCTGGCCACGCCACTCGATGTTATGCTTTTGATAATTGGCGGGAGTCATCAAAAAATCGAGGGGCGCCTCGAAGGTTTCCGCGACCTCAGAGGGATCTAGCGTCAATTTGTAGCCCGGCGAAATAGCCGCGAGAACGGGTACGATCTGATACCCGGTGCCGGTGAGATGCGGATCGAGAAAACCAAGCGGGCGGACGAAACGGCGATCGAGCCCTATTTCCTCCTCCGCCTCCCGAAGCGCGGTTTCGATGGGTGAGGCGTCGCCTGCCTCAAGTTTGCCGCCGGGGAATGATATTTGTCCAGCATGAACGCTTAAATGATCGGCGCGCCGGGTAAACAGTGTGGATGCGCCTGACGCGCCGTCCAGCACCGGGATGAGAACGGCGGCAAGCTTGAGATCAGGGTGGCGCGCCAGCATCTCATCGACCGCCTGCTCCGGCCATTCCTCGGCGCGGGCGGCGCGGTCAAGCGTTCTGGCGATGAAATCGTCGAGGGTAAACAACGCGGGCGATCCAGACAGCGGCGTGATCCATAAGCTGATATGATTGTGACGCGATAAAAGTAACACCTGCGCTGGCGCCAGTGTATTCTGACAAAGGCCGGTGTAAGCTAACGAAACGGTAATTTTGCAACAGCGTAGCAGGGGTATACCATCGAACCATGCTGACAGTAACCCAATCCAATGACGATATCGTGCAACGCGTTGAAGCCGCCGGCGAAAAGATCGGCAAAATCCGCACTGGCATCCAGACGGTCATCTTCGGCCAGCAGACGGTTGTAGACCTCACCCTCATCACTTTGCTCGCGGGCGGTCACGCCCTGCTGATCGGCGTTCCGGGCCTCGCCAAGACGAGCCTCGTGGACGCGCTCGGGAGACTGCTCGGCCTCGACGCCAAACGCATCCAGTTCACGCCAGACCTGATGCCCTCGGACATTACCGGCGCGGAGGTGCTGGAGGAGAGCGCTGGAGGCGGGCGTGCGTTCCGGTTCGTCAAGGGGCCGGTGTTTACGCAGTTGCTCATGGCGGACGAGATCAACCGCGCTAGCCCAAAAACCCAGTCGGCGCTTTTGCAGGCGATGCAGGAGCATCACGTGACTGTCGCCGGGCAGCGCTACGACACGCCAACCCCGTTTCACGTCCTCGCCACGCAGAACCCGCTGGAGCAGGAGGGCACCTATCCACTGCCCGAAGCCCAGCTGGATCGGTTCCTGCTTCAGATCGACGTCACGTACCCGGACCGCGCCGCCGAGCGGCGCATGCTGTTCGCCACCACCGGCACCGAAGAGCGCAGGCTGGAGGCGATCCTGTCGTCGAGCGAACTGATGGGCATCCAGCGTCTCGTGCGTCAGATCCCGGTGCCTGACAAGGTCGTCGAGGCCATCCTGACGCTGGTGCGCGCCGCCCGCCCGGGTCCCGAAGGCTCGGCTGAAACCAACAAGTATGTCGCCTGGGGTCCAGGCCCGCGCGCCAGCCAGGCCTTGATGCTCGCCGTGCGCGCCAAGGCGCTGATCGACGGCCG
>JBGSLP010000063.1:0-7447 GCA_041740655.1 Alphaproteobacteria bacterium | reverse complement strand
GGGCGCCGCGTCCAGCATGATCGGCGTACGCACGCCCGGCGCACCCTCGCAATCGAGCTGCATGCCGCGCGCCTGCACCTGCGGGTCGGCGAAAACCTGCGCGAAATCGTTGATCGGCCCGCCGGGAACGCCCACGCTTTCAAGCTTTTCCAGTAGACTGGCGCTCGGTTGCGTGGCGATGGCGGGGGAAAGTTCGGCGATCAGGCTTGCCCGGTTGCGCACGCGGTCGAAATTTTTCGCGTATCGCGCGTCGAGGGTGAGATCGCTGCGGCCAAGCACGCCGCAAAGCTGCGCGAACTGGGAGTCGTTTCCAGCCGCGATGATGATCTCGCCGTCGGCGGTCTTGAACGGCTGATAGGGTACGAGGTTTGGGTGCGTGTTGCCTTGCGTGCCCGGCTCGATGCCGCTCGCGAGGAAATTCAGGCCGAGATACGCTAGAATAGAAACCGTGGAGTCAAGAAGCGCGATATCGACATGGGCGCCCTTGCCGGTGCGTTCGCGCTGCAGTAATGCGGCCTGAATGCCGATGGCCGCGTAAAGGCCTGCGGAGATGTCGGACACGGCGGCTCCCGCCCGCAGTCGCTGCCCGCCGATCTCGCCCGTTACGCTCATGACGCCGCCCATGCCTTGCGTCAGGAAATCATAGCCGGGCCGATGCGCGTAGGGGCCGGTCTGGCCGAAGCCGGTGACTGAGCAGTAGACAAGTTTCGGATTTACGGCGCTGAGCGTTGCGTAATCGAGGCCGTAAGCCGCCAGCCCTCCGACCTTGAAATTTTCCAGCAGCACGTCCGCGTGGGTGGCGAGGCGGCGCACCAGCCTCTGGCCTTCCGGCGTCTTGAAATCTGCGGTCGCCGAGCGCTTGCCGCGATTGCACGCGCTGAAATACGCCGCGCCCAGGCTCACGCCATCATCCGTTGCGACGAAAGGCGGCCCCCAGCCGCGGGTGTCGTCGCCCGCCGGGCTTTCGATCTTGATCACATCCGCGCCGAGATCGGCAAGGATTTGCCCGGCCCATGGCGCAGCGAGCACCCGCGTCAACTCGACCACCCGGATCCCGACTAAAGGTTTGGCGGATGTCATGGCTCTAGGCGCCGAAGTTTGAAGCGGTTTGCAAGCATGCGGTTTAACCTCGATAAAGCCTCACGCTAAAGTCGCGCCGCCGTAAACACAAGCCGCAGCGGGTGCGCAAAGACCGCATGTGTCCAATCTGCCGCGATTTCCTTGCACTTATGGCTTGACGCGGCGAAACGGGCGGACTAGTTTGCGCCTACTTTATCGGCAGGCGGTAAGGACTAACTGTCAGCGCGCGCGTTCGCGCAGATAGCCTTAAACGCTGCTGCGAAAGCAAGCCGGATAAAAATCTGGGTTATGATCGCCGCTTTTTGTGGGTGGTGATCCTCTAGTCGCTTCCGAGCGCCGGTCGTGAGTCATCCCGAAAGGGTGGCCCGCCGTGCGCTCTTTAACATTTTGCTTGGGTTTGGGGTTTAATGCCAACCGTACAACAGCTCATCCGCAAGCCGCGCACAGCGCCAGCGAAACGGAATAAAGTGCCTGCGATGCAGGAATGCCCGCAGAAGCGCGGCGTCTGCACGCGCGTCTACACAACGACGCCGAAAAAGCCGAACTCCGCTCTGCGTAAGGTTGCGCGCGTGCGGCTGGTGAACGGCTTCGAGGTGACAAGCTATATCCCGGGCGAGGGCCATAACCTGCAGGAGCACTCGGTGGTGCTGATCCGTGGCGGCCGCGTGAAGGACTTGCCGGGTGTTCGCTACCACATCATTCGCGGCGTGCTGGACACCCAGGGCGTCGCGAAGCGCCGTCAGCGCCGCTCGAAATATGGCGCGAAGCGTCCGAAATAAGCTGAAGTCGCCAGTATCTTACTGTTTGAGGAATGAGACATGTCTCGCCGTCATAGAGCCGAAAAACGAGAAATTATACCAGACGCCAAGTTCGGCGATCTCGTGCTGACAAAGTTCATGAACAGCCTAATGCTGGACGGCAAAAAGTCCGGCGCCGAGGCTATCGTTTATGGCGCGCTTGAGCGCATCGAGACGAAAGCAAAGCGCGACGCTCTGCAGATGTTTCATGAAGCTCTGACGAACGTGAAGCCTGCGGTCGAGGTTCGCTCGCGCCGGGTGGGCGGCGCCACGTATCAGGTGCCTGTCGAGGTTCGCAATGATCGCCGTCAGGCGCTTGCCATTCGCTGGATTATCGCAGCGGCACGCAAACGGAACGAAAATACAATGGAGGAGCGTCTTTCAGGCGAACTTCTGGACGCCGCCAACAATCGTGGCACGGCTGTGAAGAAGCGCGAAGACACTCACAAGATGGCGGACGCCAACAAGGCGTTTTCCCATTATCGCTGGTAATTTTAAGGTTTGGGTTAGGGAGACGTAGATCATGGCGCGTCAAACACCGATCGAAGACTATCGTAATATCGGCATTATGGCCCATATCGACGCTGGCAAAACGACGACCACAGAGCGCATTCTCTATTACACCGGCAAGTCGCACAAAATCGGCGAAGTGCATGACGGCGCCGCGACCATGGACTGGATGGAGCAGGAGCAGGAGCGCGGCATCACGATCACGTCGGCCGCGACGACCTGCTACTGGAAAGACAAGCGCATCAACATCATCGACACGCCCGGCCACGTGGACTTCACAATTGAGGTCGAGCGTTCGTTGCGCGTTCTCGATGGCGCGGTCGCGTTGCTCGACGCCAACCAGGGCGTTGAGCCGCAGACGGAAACCGTATGGCGCCAGGGCGACAAATACGGCGTGCCACGCATGTTCTTCGTAAACAAGATGGACAAGACCGGCGCGGATTTCTACGACTCCGTGGACAGCATTCACAAACGTCTTGGCGCGAAAACCGTCATTCTTCAGCTTCCGATCGGTTCCGAGAACGCTTTCAAGGGCGTTATCGACCTTGTTCGGATGAAAGCGATCATCTGGAAAGAAGAAACGCTCGGCGCGGCTTTCCAGGATGAAGACATTCCAGCGGATTTGCTCGACAAGGCGAAAGAATATCGCGAGCAGATGCTTGAAGCCATCGTCGATCAGGATGAGGAAGTGCTGACCGCATATCTCGACGGCGTCGAGCCGGACGAGGCGACGATCAAGCGCCTGATCCGTAAAGGCACCGTTGCAAGCACATTTTACCCCGTGTTCTGCGGTTCAGCGTTCAAAAACAAGGGCGTGCAGCCGCTGCTCGATGGCGTGGTGGATTACCTCCCGTCGCCGCTCGACGTGCCGCCGATCAAGGGCATCGACTACAAAACCGAAGAGGAAGTCGTCCGCCGTGCGTCTGACAGCGAGCCGTTTTCGATGCTCGCGTTCAAGATCATGGACGACCCGTTTGTTGGCACCATCACATTCTGCCGCATCTATTCGGGCCGTGCTGAATCCGGCGCAAACGTCATCAACTCGACGCGCGACAAGAAAGAGCGCATTGGCCGTATGCTGCTGATGCACGCCAACAACCGCGAAGACATCAAGGAAGCGTTTGCCGGCGACATCGTTGCGCTGGCTGGCCTCAAGGAAGTGCGCACCGGGGATACGCTCTGCGATCCGCAGAAAGCCGTCATTCTGGAGCGCATGGAGTTCCCCGAGCCGGTCATCGAAATCGCTATCGAGCCGAAGTCGAAAGCCGACCAGGAAAAGCTCGGCATCGCCCTGTCGAAACTGGCTGCCGAAGACCCGTCATTCCGCGTCTCGACCGATCAGGAATCCGGCCAGACCATTCTGAAGGGCATGGGCGAACTTCACCTCGATATCAAAGTCGATATTTTGCGCCGCACCTACAAGGTCGATGCGAACATCGGCGCGCCGCAGGTGGCGTATCGCGAAACGCTGACCAAGAAGGCCGAAGTCGATTATACCCACAAAAAGCAGACCGGCGGTTCGGGTCAGTTCGCACGCGTGAAGATCGTTATCGAGCCGGGCGAGCCCAACACCGGGTTTGTGTTCGAATCCAAGATCATCGGCGGCGCTGTGCCGAAAGAGTATATTCCGGGCGTTGAAAAAGGTCTGCGCAGCGTGCTGGACAACGGCGTCGTTGCAGGCTTCCCGATGCTCGACATCAAGGTATCGCTGGTTGACGGCGCTTACCACGAGGTTGACTCGAGCGCGCTTGCATTCGAGATCGCGTCGCGGGCCGCCTTCCGCGAGGGAGCGCAGAAAGCCGGGCCGAAGCTGCTAGAACCCATCATGAAGGTTGAGTGCGTCAGTCCGGAAGACTATGTCGGCGGCGTGATCGGCGATTTGACTGGCCGTCGCGGGCAGATACAGGGGCAGGAAATGCGCGGCAATGCGACCGTCATCATTTCCATGGTCCCGCTGGCGAACATGTTCGGTTACGTCAATACGCTGCGCTCGATGAGCCAGGGGCGCGCCTCGTTCACCATGACTTTCGATCATTACGCGCAGGTGCCACAAAACGTGGCGGAAGAAGTTCAGGCCAAGTACGCTTGAGTTCAACCACAATAGAGTGACGACAAAGGAATACGGAGAGCCTCATGGGCAAGGAAAAGTTTAATCGTAGCAAGCCGCATTGCAACATCGGCACCATCGGTCACGTCGACCATGGCAAGACCTCGCTTACGGCTGCGATCACGAAAGTTCTGGCTGAGTCTGGCGGCGCGAAGTTCACCGCCTATGACCAGATCGACAAAGCGCCTGAGGAAAAAGCGCGCGGCATCACCATCTCCACGTCACACGTCGAGTATGAGACCGCCAATCGCCACTATGCGCACGTCGATTGCCCAGGCCATGCCGACTATGTGAAGAACATGATCACCGGCGCGGCTCAGATGGACGGCGCTATCCTCGTCGTTTCCGCCTCGGACGGCCCGATGCCCCAGACCCGCGAGCACATCCTGCTTGCCCGTCAGGTCGGCGTGCCTGCGCTCGTCGTATTCATGAACAAGGTCGACCTCGTTGACGATCCGGAATTGCTTGAACTGGTCGAGCTCGAAGTTCGTGAGCTTCTCTCGTCCTATCAGTTCCCAGGCGATGACATTCCGATCATCAAAGGCTCCGCAGTTGCGGCGCTCGAAGGCAAAACCCCGGAAATCGGCGTTGAAGCAGTCAAGGCTTTGATGGCAGCGGTCGACGCCTACATCCCGCAGCCTGACCGCCCAAAAGACAAGCCGTTCCTCATGCCAATCGAAGACGTGTTCTCGATTTCGGGTCGCGGCACCGTCGTCACCGGTCGTATCGAGCGTGGCATCATCAAGGTCGGCGAGGAAGTCGAGATCGTCGGCATTAAGCCAACCTCCAAGTCGATCGTGACCGGCGTCGAGATGTTCCGCAAGCTGCTCGATCAGGGCGAGGCTGGAGATAACGTGGGTTGCCTCCTGCGCGGCGTTGACCGTGAAGGTGTTGAGCGCGGCCAGATTCTCTGCAAGCCTGGCAGCGTTCTTCCGCACACCCGCTTCAAGGCTGAAGCCTACATTCTGACGAAAGAAGAAGGCGGTCGTCATACGCCGTTCTTCGCGAACTATCGCCCGCAGTTCTACTTCCGCACGACGGACGTGACCGGCGTTGTTCATCTGCCTGAAGGCACCGAAATGGTTATGCCGGGCGACAACATCGCAATCGAGGTCGAGCTTATCGTGCCGATCGCGATGGAGGAAAAACTCCGCTTCGCCATTCGCGAAGGCGGCCGCACGGTTGGCGCTGGCGTCGTCGCAAGCATCATCAAGTAGTTACGCATTACTGATCAGGCGCCTCGCTGGCCGGCATGGCGAGGCGCCATCTTTTTTTGAGTGTCGCGAGAAAGTACGGATAAGAACATGGCAGGGCAGACAATCCGCATCCGCTTGAAAGCATTCGATCACCGGGTGCTGGACGTCTCCACAAAGGAGATTGTCAACACGGCGAAGCGCACCGGCGCCGACGTGCGCGGGCCTATACCTCTGCCGACGCGCATCGAGCGCTTCACGGTCAACCGTTCGCCTCACGTCGACAAGAAAAGCCGCGAACAGTTCGAGATGCGGACGCACAAGCGGCTCATCGATATCGTCGATCCAACTCCGCAGACCGTGGACGCGCTAATGAAGCTCGACCTCGCGGCCGGCGTGGATGTTGAGATCAAACTTTAAACGACTCTATTGGAATTCGAGGCAGGCCCATGCGGTCAGGTGTCATAGCGCAAAAACTGGGAATGACCCGCGTCTTTACGGCGACGGGGGAGCATGTCCCTGTCACTGTGCTCAAAATCGATAATTGTCAGGTCGTCGCGCATCGCACGCAGGAAAAGAACGGCTATGTCGCTCTTCAGCTTGGCGTCGGTACGGCGAAGGTGAAAAACGTCACAAAGGCGCAGCGCGGTCATTTCGCGGCGGCCAATGTCGAGCCAAAACGCGAACTCGCAGAGTTTCGTGTATCCCCCGACAACATGATTGCCGTTGGGGCTGAAATTACCGCCGATCATTTTGTCGAAGGGCAGTTGATCGATGCGACGGGCACCTCGATCGGACATGGCTTTTCCGGCGTCATGAAGCGCTGGAACTTCGGCGGCCTGCGCGCATCGCACGGCGTTTCGATTTCGCACCGAAGCCACGGGTCGACGGGTCAGCGTCAGGACCCCGGCAAGGTGTTCAAGGGAAAGAAGATGGCAGGCCATTACGGAGCCGAGCGCGTCACCACCCAGAACCTTCAGGTCGTCAAGACTGACGCCGAGCGCGGCCTCATCATGATAAAGGGGTCCGTACCGGGTTCCAAAGGTGGATATGTCATGATCCGCGACGCGGTGAAGCGCGCGCTTCCGGAAGGCGCTCCCAAGCCTGGAAAATTCCGTATGCCCGGCGGCGAAACCGGCGGAGCGAAAAACGGCGCTGACGCCGAAGGGGAGGGCGCCCAATGAAACTCGACATAACCAGCCTCGACGCCAAAAAGGCAGGCTCCATCGAGCTTCCTGACGACGTTTTCGGCCTTGAGCCGCGCGTGGACATCCTCCATCGCATGGTGCGCTATCAACTTCTGAAGCGTCAGGCGGGTACGCACTACGCTAAGGGTCGTTCCGAGGTCATCGGCACGAACAAGAAAATTTACAAGCAAAAAGGCACCGGTCAGGCGCGCCACGCCAACAAAAAGGCGCCGCAATTCCGGGGCGGCGGCAAGGCGTTCGGTCCGCAGCCGCGCAGCCATGCCATCGACCTGCCGAAGAAGGTTCGCGCGCTCGCGCTGCGCCACGCTTTGTCCGCCAAAGTGAAGGCGTCGGAGTTGATCATTCTCGACAAGGCGGAAATCGCCGAGCCGAAAACGGGCGTTCTGCGCGCTCAGTTCGAGGGCATGGGTCTTTCGTCCGCGCTGATCATCGGCGGCGCCGAGTTACAGGAAAATTTTGCGCTCGCGGCTCGCAATATCCCGCATGTGGATGTGCTCCCCGTGCAGGGCATCAATGTTTACGACATTCTGCGCCGCGACAAGCTGGTGCTGA
>JBGSLP010000062.1:0-2450 GCA_041740655.1 Alphaproteobacteria bacterium | reverse complement strand
GCCCGCAGCGACGCGCCAGCGATGCGCCATGTCGATCCAGCAGCCGCACGACGCCCGCGCCGACCGTTCCCAGTCCGGCGACGCCAATCCGCAGCGGTGATATCTTGCCGGCCTGCACCGTCACCGGCCCTTCCCGGCGGCAAGCGGCACCACGTTATGCAACAAAGTGTCCGCCTCACCGAGGAATTTCTTGATGCTGCGCGCCGCCTGGCGTATTCGCTGTTCGTTCTCCACCAGCGCGATGCGCACGAACCCCTCGCCGTTTTCGCCGAAGCCGACGCCGGGAGCGACGGCCACGCCCGCTTTCTCAAGCAGCAGCTTGGAGAACTCCAGCGACCCTAACTTCTCGAAGCGCGGCGGCAGCGGCGCCCAGGCGAACATCGTCGCGGGCGGAGGGGGTATATACCAGCCAGCGCGCTCCATGCTGTCGCAGAGGCAGTCGCGGCGGCGCTTATAGGTCTGGCGCATCTCCTCGATGCAATCCTGCGGGCCGTTCAACGCGGCGGATGCGGCTACCTGAATCGGGGTGTAGGCGCCGTAATCGAGATAGGATTTGACACGAGCTAGCGCCGCAATCAGCCGCTCGTTTCCGACGGCGAAGCCCATGCGCCAGCCGGGCATCGAGTAGGTTTTTGAGAGCGATGTGAATTCGACGGCAACCTCCATCGCGCCGGGAACCTGCAGGATCGACGGCGGCGGCGGCACGTCGAAATAAATCTCGGCGTAAGCAATGTCCGACAGGATGATCAGATTATGCTTGCGCGCATAGTTGACCACCTCGGTATAAAAATCGAGGTCGGCGAGGATCGCGGTGGGGTTAGACGGATAGCTGAGGACGAGAGCCAGCGGCTTGGGGATGCTGTGCCGCACGGCCCTGTCGACCGCGATCAGGAAATTGTCGTCAGTCGTTGCAGGAATATGGCGAATGGCGCCGCCTGAAATGATGAAGCCGAACTCGTGGATCGGATAGGTCGGGTTCGGCGTGAGGATCACATCGCCGGGCGCCGTGATCGCCTGCGCCATGTTGGCGAAGCCTTCCTTGGAGCCAAGCGTCGCGACCACTTGCGTATCCGGGTTCAGCTTTACGCCGAACCTGCGCTCGTAATAGGCCGCCTGAGCGCGCCTCAGACCGGGGATGCCGCGTGACGCCGAATAGCGCTGCGCCCTTGGCTTGCGCGCGGTCTCGACCATTTTCTCGACGATATGCTCGGGCGTCGGCAGGTCCGGATTGCCCATGCCGAAATCGATGATGTCATCGCCGCGGTTGCGCGCGTGCGCCTTCAGCTTGTTAACCTGCTCGAATACATAGGGCGGTAACCGCTTGATGCGGTGAAAGTCTTCTTGTGAGCCGGTCATGGCCGAGCCGTTCCTTCCGACATGGACTGTAAACTGCCAAAAAGCGAGGATGCGACGCCGCGATCACGCCATCACTAGTCTTAAGGCGTTTTGCTACGGCTAACAATGGGCAGTGCAACGCGCGCTTATGGATAACTGCGCGACCCTGTTATTCTTTCTTAGCGGCCCGGTCGCTCTGGCTTTCGCGTTCCTTTTCCAACTCCCTGACAGCGGCGTCGCGCTGCTCCGGGGTCAGAATCGAGGCATCGCTGATTTTCGAAATATTCCCAATGCTGGGATAATTGCCCTCGGCGCAGGATGCGAGCAACGCCGCGCCGGCCGCAACGACGACCAGTCTCAAGACGCTGATGCATGAATTTGCCGTTATCGAGGTCATACCCGTCTCCATCGCCGTCAAAGCCGCCGCATTATGATACGATCATGAAACGGCGAGTCGTTAAAGTGCGTGAATATGCTTTTAAAACCGTTGTTTGATTCCACAATGGTTAAGTGTCTGGCATAATTTAGACCAAACGACAATATGAACAGTCGCAGCCTTAAGGCGGCTTGAGGGTGGGAGACGCGGGCATGACGAACAAGGAGGGGCCAAAACTTGGGTATGACCTCGGCAGCTACACGATAAACGACCCCGAAAAGCTCTCGCAGAACATGCTCAAGCTCTTCGAGGTTGGGTCAAAAGCCTTCTCGCAGATGTTCGACGCCAAGAAAACCGCCGGCCCTCTGAGCATGGCGGGCGAAATGGGCGAGGCAGGCAAGGTGCTGTCTGTCGTCATGCAGCACTGGATGACGGAGCCGGACAAGCTGGCCGTCGCACAGACGAAATTCAACCAGGATTTCATTGACCTTTGGGGCCGCACCTACCGGCGCATGCTTGGCGAGGAGGTTGAGCCGCTGGTAAAGCCCGCGCCGGGCGACGCACGGTTTCAGGACGCGGACTGGAACAACAAGCCGATGTTCGATTTCGTCAAGCAGGCCTATCTGCTCGCGACGAACTGGGCGGAAATGATGGTCGAGAACGCGGACGGCTTAGATGAGCGCACGAAGCAGCGCGCGCGCTTCAACCTGAACCTGATAACGAGCGCCCTCTCGCCCTC
>JBGSLP010000061.1:0-12666 GCA_041740655.1 Alphaproteobacteria bacterium | reverse complement strand
GCCTCGCCAAGGATGCGAGCGCGGGTGTCAGCGGGCGTCGATTCAATCTGCACCGAAGGCGCTTTCATGATGAGTGATGAATTTCATTTTTTATCATTTATCAATTTCAGCCGCGCAAGTCAAACGTTTTGCGCTAACGCGCTTCGAGCCTGCTTTATTCAGCGCCATTGCGCGATGTTTAGCCAAATTTAAATGCAAGTGTATTGAACATTACGCAACCTTACATCAAAGTCGCAAACGGTGAGGGCATCAAGGGGCAACGATGCAAAGCGACATCATTCTGGCGACGAGCAATCTCACGAAGGATTTTAAGGGGTTTACAGCTGTTAGCGATGTGAACCTCAATGTCGTGCGCGGCTCGATCCACGCGCTGATCGGTCCAAACGGGGCGGGCAAGACGACCTGCTTCAACCTGCTCACCAAGTTTCTGACGCCCACCAGCGGGGTCATCCGGTATAACGGCCGCGACATCACCGGGCTGCCGCCTGCGGGCATTGCGCGCCTCGGTCTCGTCCGCTCTTTTCAGATTTCGGCGGTGTTTCCGCATCTCAGCGTCAAGGACAACGTCCGCATTGCGCTGCAACGGGAGCGCCACGACAGTTTCCATTTCTGGCGCTCGGAGGCGACGCTTTCGCAACTCGATGAGCGAGCCCTCGCCCTTGTCGATGCGGTTGGCCTGTCAGCTTTTGCCCATGATCTGGCGGGCGAGTTGTCCTATGGACGCAAGCGTGCGCTGGAAATCGCCACGACGCTGGCGCTCGATCCGGAAATGATGCTGCTGGACGAGCCCATGGCGGGCATGACGCAGGAGGACATCGACCGCATCGTCGCGCTCATCCGCCGTGTCTCCGCCAACCGCACCATCCTAATGGTCGAACACAATCTCTCCGTCGTCGCCAATCTGTGCGAGCGCATCACGGTGCTGGCGCGCGGCCGCATTCTGGCGGAGGGCGACTACGAAACGGTGTCGAAAGACCCTCGCGTCATCGAAGCTTACATCGGTGTTGGACATGCTTGACGCCTCGCCCTCGCCCACTGCGCAAACTGCAGCGCCCATCCTGAAAATCGAAAATCTCGAAGCGTGGTATGGAGAAAGCCACGTTCTGCACGGGATGACATTTCATGTCGCGCCCGGCGAAGTCGTAACCTTACTGGGCCGCAACGGGGCTGGCAAAACCACGACGATGAAGTCGATCATGGGCATTCTCCCGAAACGGCGCGGCTCCGTCGTCTTCAACGGGCGGGAAACCATAAACCTGCCGTCGCGAGAGATCGCCCGGGCCGGAATCGCCTATTGCCCCGAGGAAAGGGGCATCTTCGCCAGCCTGTCGGTCGAGGAAAACCTGATGCTTCCGCCTGAGGTGCAGCCCGGCGGTCTATCCCGCGAGCGCATCTTCGAGCTTTTTCCGAACATTCGCGAGCGGCTATCGAGCCCCGGCACCAAATTGTCCGGCGGGGAGCAGCAGATGCTCGCGATCGGACGGATTTTGCGCACGGGCGCCAAGATGCTCCTGCTCGACGAGCCTACCGAGGGTCTGGCCCCCGTCATCGTCCAGCAAATCGGCCGCACTATCGCACAACTGAAACAGGAGGGATTTACCATCGTGCTCGTGGAGCAGAATTTCCACTTTGCCGCGACCGTCGCCGATCGTCATTACGTGGTCGAACAGGGGCGCGTAATCGACATGATACCGAACGCCGATCTTGACCGCTCGATTGATAAACTGCACCGCTATCTGGGCGTCTAAGGCAACGCCGCCCAAAACTTTAGGGAGAGAGAACAAATGCTGATAAAAAGAATACTGCTTGTGACCGCCGCCCTCATGACGGCGACCGCCGCTCATTCGGAAACGGCGGTCAAAATCGGGGTGCTGACGGATATGTCGGGCACCTATTCCGATCTCGCCGGCCCCGGCTCCGTCTGGGCTGCAAACAAGGCGGTTAAGGATTTCGGCGCCGCCGCCAAGGGCATGAAGGTGGAGGTGATCTCCGCCGATCACCAGAACAAAGGCGACATCGCATCAGGTATCGCGCGCCGCTGGTACGATACGGAGAATGTGAACGTCGTCGTCGATCTCGTCACATCGTCGACGGCGCTGGCGGTGAACGAGGTCGCCAAGGAAAAGAACAAGGTCGCGCTCGTCTCCGGCGCAGCATCGTCTGAAATCACAGGCGGCAAGTGCAACGCCAATACGCTGCACTGGACCTACGACACCTACTCGCTCGCCAACGGCACCGGCAACGCGATCGTCAAGACAGGCGGCGACAGCTGGTTTTTCGTCACCGCCGACTATGCCTTCGGCCAGGCGCTTGAGCGCGATACGTCGGCGGTTGTAACGGCGAATGGCGGCAAGGTGCTGGGCAGCGTCAAACATCCCTTCCCCGCACAGGACTTCTCCTCGTATCTCCTGCAGGCGCAAGGCTCCGGCGCGAAAATCATCGGTCTTGCCAACGCGGGCGCGGACACCACCAACGCGATCAAGCAGGCGTCGGAGTTCGGCATCGTGCAGGCCGGGCAAAACCTGGCCGGTCTGCTCGTGTTCATCACCGACGTGCACGCCCTCGGCCTGAAAACGGCCCAAGGTCTGATCTTCACCGAAGCCTGGTATTGGGACATGAACGACGCCAACCGGGCGTTCGCGAAAGAGTATGCGGCGGCTAACAACGGCAAATATCCGACAATGGTGCACGCGGGCGTCTATTCCTCCGTCATGCATTACCTAAAAGCCGTTGAGGCGCTGAAAAGCGCGGGCGACGGCGGCGCGATCGTCGCCAAAATGAAGGAGATGCCGACGGAAGACGCTCTTTTCGGCAAAGGCTCCGTGCGCGAGGACGGCCGCAAGATCCACGACATGTACCTGTTCGAGGTGAAGAAGCCCGACGAGAGCAAGGCGCCTTGGGATTACTACAAACTGCGCGCCACGATCCCTGCCGCCGAAGCATGGCGCCCGCTCGCGCAGAGCACATGCTCGCTGGTGAAAAAATAACGATTGATGGCGGAGCCGGCTCAAGCTGGCTTCGCCTGTCTGCCAATTCTGGCTAAGGAACCCCGCCCATGTTCGAGCTTATCGGCGTGACGCCGCAGGCGCTATTCGGACAATTGCTGCTCGGCCTCATCAACGGGTCGTTCTACGCGATGCTCAGTCTTGGCCTCGCGATCATCTTCGGGCTGCTGAACATCATCAACTTCACGCATGGCGCGCAGTACATGATGGGCGCCTTCGTCGCGTGGATGCTGCTAAAGTTTCTGGGGTTGAATTACTGGTGGGCATTGATCCTTGCGCCGGTGATCGTTGGCGCGACGGGCGTGCTGATCGAGCGTTTTCTCATCTCACGGCTGTACAATCTCGATCACCTCTACGGACTGTTGCTGACCTTTGGCCTCGCGCTGATCATTCAGGGCGTCTTTCGGAACCAGTATGGCTCGTCGGGGCTACCATATGAAATCCCGGAAATTTTGCAGGGCGGGCACAATCTCGGCTTCATGTTCCTGCCGAACTATAGAGGCTGGGTCGTCGTCTTCTCGCTGGTCGTCTGCATTGCAACGTGGCTGGTGATCGAGAAAACCCGGCTCGGCGCGTATTTGCGGGCGGCGACAGAGAACGCGACGCTGGTCGGCGCCTTTGGCGTGAACGTGCCGCGCCTGATCACCCTCACCTACGGCTTCGGCGTTGGCCTTGCAGCGCTAGCGGGCGTGCTGGCGGCGCCGATCTACTCGGTCAATCCGAACATGGGCGCCGATCTCATCATCGTCGTGTTTGCGGTGGTGGTGATCGGCGGCATGGGGTCTATCCTCGGCTCGATCCTTACCGGATTCGGACTGGGGCTGGTCGAGGGGCTGACCAAGGTCTTCTACCCCGAGGCGGCGGCGACCGTCATTTTCATCATCATGGTCATCGTGCTGCTGATCAAGCCCGCCGGATTGTTTGGGAGAACGGCCTGATGTCCATGCCAGCCGAAACGCTCGATGACAAGGCAGGCGGCGCCGCGCTTTCGACGGCTCCAGCCAGTTCGAGGCGGTTGCACGTAGCGATCTTTGCAGCGACAGCGATTTTGGTGCTCGCCGCGCCGTGGATGGTTTATCCGGTTTTCGCGATGAAGGTGCTGTGCTTTGCGCTGTTTGCATGCGCCTTCAATCTGCTGCTCGGCTATGGCGGGCTTTTGTCGTTCGGCCACGCCATGTTTTTCGGGCTTGCGGCGTATGTCTCGGCGCATCTGGCGAAAGTCGGCGCCTTCACGCTTTCCTTCGGGCGTTTTGGCGCTTTTGAAGTCGCCCTTCCCCCGCTTACTCCGGAACTGGCCATCCTGTGCGGCACGGCGGTTGCGGCATTGCTCGGCCTTGGAGTCGGCCTTTTGGCCATCCGGCGACAGGGCATTTACTTCGCAATGATCACGCTGGCGATTGCGCAGATGATCTACTTCTTCTCTCTGCAGGCGCCGTTCACTGGGGGCGAGGATGGAATCCAGGCGGTGCCGCGCGGGGAGCTGTTTGGAGTGCTGCCGCTGTCCTCCGACATCAACCTCTATTACGTCGTCGCCGCAATATTCATGGGCGGCCTGCTGCTCATCTACCGCATCGTTCACTCGCCATTCGGGCAGGTTCTGCGGGCGATCCGCGATAACGAACAGCGCGCCATTTCCCTCGGCTATGACGTCAACCGTTACAAGCTGATGGTGTTCACGCTCTCCGCGACGCTCGCGGGGCTGGCGGGCGCGACCAAGGCCATCGTATTCCAACTCGCCTCGCTCAGCGACGTGCACTGGACCATGTCGGGCGAGGTTGTATTGATGACGCTTGTCGGCGGCATGGGGACAATTTTCGGTCCGATCATCGGCGCGCTCGTCATCGTTTCGATGCAGAACTATCTCGCGTTTATCGGCGCGTGGGTAAGCGTGGTGCAGGGGTGCATCTTCGTGCTCTGCGTGCTGCTTTTCCGCGAAGGGATCGTGGGCGTTATCGCGAAATGGCTGCGGCGCCCGCTGTAAGCGATCAAACTGCGAGCTTCTGGCGCACCAGCGTTTCGTCCATATCGGCGCGCGTGCCCGACAGCACGATCTGGCCGCGATCCATCACTGCGTAACGGTCGCACAGGTCGCGCGCGAATTCGAAATACTGCTCCACCAGCAATATCGCCATGCCACCCTGATCGCGCAGATAGGAAATGGCGCGCCCGATATCCTTGATGATTGACGGCTGGATGCCCTCGGTCGGCTCGTCCAGCACCAGTAGAGTCGGCCGCGTCACGAGCTCCCGCGCGATGGCGAGTTGCTGCTGCTGCCCGCCGGAGAGGTCGCCGCCGCGCCGGTGCAGCATGGATTTGAGCACGGGGAACAACTCATAGGTCTCCGGCGGAATGGTGCGGCCGCCGCGCGGCAATGGCGCATAGCCGGTTTCCAGGTTTTCGCGCACGGTCAGCAGCGGGAATATCTCGCGACCCTGCGGCACGAGGGCGATGCCGCGCCGGGCCCGCTCATATGGCGCAAGGCCTTTCATATCTTCGTCGTTCCAGGAGATGCGCCCTGCCCGCACCGGCTCACGGCCAGCGATGGCGCGCAGCAGACTGGTCTTGCCGACGCCGTAGCGGCCGAGCACGCAGGTGACTTCGCCCACTTGCGCGTCGATGGAAACATCGCGCAAGGCCTGCGCCGCGCCATAATACAGGTCGATGCCGGAGACATTCAGCATGCGATGGCCTCGGCCGAAAATGGTTGTCTAGCGCCCAAGATAGACCTCGATCACGCGGGGGTTGGACGACACGGCGTCGATGGAGCCTTCCGCCAGCACCGAGCCTTCGTGCAGGCATGTCACTTTCACACCCAGCGCGCGCACGAACGCCATGTCATGCTCGACGACGATGACCGAATGCGACTGGTTGATGTCCTTCAGCAGCGTCGCGGTCTCCTCGGTTTCAGCGTCCGTCATACCGGCGACGGGTTCGTCCACCAGCAAAAGCTTGGGGTCTTGCGCCAGCAGCATGCCGATTTCGAGCCATTGCTTCTGCCCATGCGACAGGTCGCCGGCGATTTTCTCGCGCAGGGGAGTAAGGCGCACGGTGTCGAGCAGGCGGTTGATCGTTGCCGCGTCGATGCGATTGCGTGCGCCGAACAGCGAGGAAAACGGTCCGCGCGGGCCTTTCAGCGCCAGCAGCATGTTATCGGCGATGGTGTGTTGCTCAAACACGGTCGGCTTCTGGAATTTGCGGCCAATGCCCAACTCGGCGATGTCGGCCTCATCGAGCGTCGTCAGATCGACGGAGCCGCCATCGAACAGCACGTCGCCTTTGTCGGGGCGCGTCTTGCCGGTGATGATGTCCATCATGGTGGTTTTGCCCGCGCCGTTCGGGCCGATGATGGCGCGCATTTCCCCCGGCGCGATGACGAGCGCCAGATTGTTGATCGCCCTGAAGCCCTCGAAAGCGACGCTGACGCCGTCAAGATAGAGCAGAGCATCCGTCACATGCGGCTTGTCGGCTGAAGCGACGACGGTGTTCATGGCGCGCCTCTCATTCCGCCACCTGAGGCGCGACAGCCGCTGGCGCAGGCGGCGACGCTTTTCCGCGACCGGAGAAGCTCTGAAGCGTCCCCACGATCCCCTTCGGCAAGGCCAGCGTTACGAAGACGAAGACGGCGCCGAGCGCGAACAGCCAATAGGGCGCAAGCGCGCCGGTGGTGAACACCGATTTCATGAAGTTGACGGCCACCGCCCCGACCACCGCGCCGACAAGCGTGCCGCGCCCGCCGACCGCCACCCAGATCACGGCCTCGATGGAATTGGCGGGAGAGAATTCGGACGGGTTGATGATGCCGACCTGCGGCACGTAAAGCGCGCCCGCCAGCCCCGCCATCATGGCCGAGAGAACGAACACCACCAGCTTATAGTGCTCCACCCGGTAACCCATGAACCGAGTGCGGCTTTCGGCATCGCGGATGGCGACGAGCACCTTGCCGAAAGCGGAGGTCACGACAGCGCGCGCGAGCAGGAAGCAGCCGATTAGGCTGAGTACCGTCAGCATGTAGAGCGCGATGCGCGTCGTCTGAGCCTGAACGGGAAAGCCGAGGATGTCCTTGAAGTCGGTCAGCCCGTTATTGCCGCCAAGCCCCATATCGTTGCGGAAGAAAGCCAGCAGCAGCGCGTAGGTCAGCGCCTGCGTGATGATCGAGAGGTAAACGCCGGTCACGCGGCTGCGAAAGGCCAGCCAGCCGAACACGAAGGCCAGCAGCCCCGGCACGGCCAGCACCATGATCGCCGCGAACCAGAACATGTCGAAGCCGTGCCAGAACCACGGCAACTCCTTGTAGTTCAGGAACACCATGAAATCGGGCAGCACCGGATCGCCGTACACGCCGCGCGTGCCGATCTGGCGCATCAGATACATGCCCATCGCGTAGCCGCCGAGCGCGAAGAACGCGCCGTGGCCGAGCGAGAGAATGCCGCAATATCCCCACACCAGATCGAGGCTGAGCGCGAGAATGGCGAGGCACAGATACTTGCCCATGAGCGCGACGGCGTATGTCGGCACATGGAACGGCGAGTCCTCTGGCACGAACAGGTTGAGCGCGGGCACCGCCACGAGCGCCAGTCCGCAGAAGGCGAGGAAAATGATGCCCGTTCGGTCGAGATTGGCGAAAAGCCGAGCGGTGATCATGCCTCCACCGCCCTTCCCTTGAGCGCGAACAGTCCGCGCGGGCGCTTCTGGATGAACAGGATCAGCAGCACAAGGATAAAGATTTTCGCCAGCACGGCGCCGGCCAGCGGCTCAAGCAGCTTGTTCGCGATGCCGAGCGAGAAGGCCGAGATCAGCGTGCCCCACAAGTTGCCGACGCCGCCGAAGACTACAACCATAAAGCTGTCGATGATGTAGCTCTGGCCGAGGTTCGGCGAAACGTTGTCTATCTGCGAGAGCGCGACGCCCGCGATGCCCGCAACGCCGGAGCCAAGGCCGAAGGTCATCGCATCCACCCACGGCGTGCGAATGCCCATGCTGCTTGCCATTTTGCGGTTCTGCGTCACCGCGCGCATTTGCAGGCCGAGAGGCGTGCGCCGCAGGATCAACAGCAATAGCGCAAACACCACCAGCGTGAAAATGATGATCCAGAGCCGTCCGTAGGTGATTTGCAGGCCCAGCAGGTCGAACGAGCCAGACATATAGCTGGGCGAGGCCACGTCGCGGTTAGTCGGCCCGAAAATGGTGCGCACCGTCTGCTGGAGGAAAAGGCTCACGCCCCACGTGGCGAGCAGCGTTTCGAGCGGGCGGCCGTAAAGAAACCGGATGATCCCGCGCTCGATGGCGACGCCGACCAGTCCGGCGACGAGAAATGCGAGCGGTATGGCGATGGGCAGCGAGAGGCCGAAATGGTCGGGCGCATAGGCACGGAACACCTCCTGCACCATGAAGGTCGTATAGGCGCCCAGCATCACCATCTCGCCATGCGCCATGTTTATGACGCCCATCACCCCAAACGTTATGGCGAGGCCGATGGCCGCCAGCAGCAGCACCGAGCCAAGCGAGAGCCCGTACCAGATATTTTGCGCGCCCCCGATGAACATCTGCCGCCGCTCGATGGCGGCGATGGCAGCGTTAGCGGCGGTCAGCGCATCGCCTTGCAGGCTCGGGAGCGCGTTGCGAATCTGCCCCATGGCGTCCGCATCGCCCCGTGCGGAAAGCGCCTCGATAGCGGAGAGCCGTTCCGCGGGGCTCGAGTCCGGCTTCGCGAGCAGTATCGAGCCACGCGCCGACGCAAGCGCAAGCGCAACCTTCGCATCGGTTTCCTTGGCGATAGCGATCTCCAAAGCGGGAAGCGAAATGACATCCTTCGATTTGAAGATCGACTCCGCCGAGTCGAGGCGTTTCTGCCTGTCCGGAGACGTAAGCGTCAGCAGGCCGAGGGCCGTACCGATTGCGCCGCGCAAGCGATTGTTGAGGCGTACGACCGTGGCGCCAGCAAGGGGCTCGGCGGCCGCTCCGGTGCGCGCGTCGAAGGTCTGGCCTGCCGGATCGGCGTAAACGACGCGCCTGTCGGCTGCGAAAGACAGGCGGCGGGCGGCCAGCGCCTCAAGGATCGCCTGTGCATTAGGCGCGCCGGAAGCGGCAATCTCGGCGATCGCCGCCTCGGTTTCCGGGAATGAGTCTGCGGCCAATCTGTCGAGCGCCGTGTCGAGGGTTTGGGAATGCGCCGCAGAACACAGGAATATCGCGGCGATGACGGTCAGGATACGGAGCATTAATCCTCAATCCGGTTTATCATGAGCTGTCTCCGTTTGAGCCGACCGTCATTGCGAAGCCGACAGCTAAAGCAATCCATGATGCAAAAGTTCGGCTGGATTGCTTCGCTTGCGCTCGGAATAACGGCGATATTCGTCTTAGGCTCAGCCGCCGCACTTCTGCGTTTTGGTGTTGAAGTTTCCGCACTTCTTCTCAACCCAGTCCGCGACCAGATCCTTGGAGCCTTCCAGATACGGAGACCACGCCGCGCCGGGAACGAGGTTCTCCGTCTGCCAAACGACATCGAACTGCCCGTCGTCGCGAATTTCACCGATGAACACGGGCTTCGTGATGTGATGGTTGGCGAGCATGACGGAAGTGCCGCCTGTGAGGTTCGGCGCCTCGGTACCGGGCAACGCCTCGATGACCTTGTCCGGATCGGTCGTCTTGGCCTTTTCGACCGCCTTGACCCACATGTTGAAGCCGATCACATGCGCTTCCATCGGGTCGTTCGTCACGCGCTTCGGGTTTTTGGTGAAGTCCTGCCACTTCTTGATGAATTCGTCGTTGATCGGCGTCTTGATCGACTGGAAGTAATTCCACGCCGCCAGATGGCCGACGAGGTTCGTTGTATCGATGCCCGCCAGCTCTTCCTCGCCCACGGAGAACGCGACCACCGGAATGTCCGTTGCCTTCACACCCTTGTTGGCAAGTTCCTTGTAAAACGGCACGTTGGCATCGCCGTTGATCGTAGAGACGACGGCCGTTTTCTTGCCCGCCGTACCGAACTTAACGATGTCCGCCACGATCGTCTGCCAATCCGAATGGCCGAACGGCGTGTAGTTGATCATGATGTCTTCCTTGGCCACGCCCTTGGCGAGCAGATAGGCCTCAAGAATTTTGTTTGTGGTGCGCGGATAAACATAGTCGGTGCCTGCCAGAACCCATCGCTTCACGTCGCCGCCGTCCTTCGACATCAGATAGTCGACGGCGGGGATGGCCTGCTGGTTTGGCGCAGCGCCGGTGTAGAATACGTTGCGCTCGCTCTCCTCGCCCTCATACTGGACGGGATAGAACAATATGCTGTTCAGCTCCTTGAACACAGGCAGCACGGATTTGCGGGAAACGCTCGTCCAGCAGCCGAACACGGCGGACACTTTCTGCTGGCTGATAAGCTCGCGCGCCTTTTCCGCAAACAGCGGCCAGTTCGACGCCGGATCGACGACGACGGCCTCAAGCTTCTTGCCGAGCAAGCCGCCCTTCTTGTTCTGCTCCTCGATCAGCATCAGCATGACGTCTTTCAGCGTCGTCTCGCTGATGGCCATCGTGCCCGACAGCGAATGCAGGATGCCAACCTTGATGGTTTCCTCTGCCTTGGCGGACAAGGCGCCCGCCATCAGAGCCGCGACGCAGCCAATCAACCGCGCCATGTGTTTCAATCGTTGCAACATCAAACCTCCCTCATTTCGCAACAGGCGAGATGAGTTGCGCAAGAGGCATGCCACCCGGGACACAGTTGATATTCAAAGGTCGGCGATGTGATTTCGAGCTTTGTTGCTCGATGATCGAAACGATCCTGCGTTGAAATGCCTAGATTTTAGTCAGCGCGTGATTGCTACGAGCATCGACTCCGTGGCGGCGACGACAAATGCGGAGGGTTGGCTAGTCCGTTTTCGAGGGGGCGTCGCGGGCGGCGTCCAGATGCTGCCTGATGTGGGCGAGCGCCCAACGCCAGAGCTATTCGGGGAGAGGGATGAAGTCGGCCATATCGCCGGGCACGGTGTCGAAACGCGCGGCCTTCCAGTCGGCTTTCGCCTGCTCGATGCGCTCTGGCCGCGATGAAACGAAATTCCACCAGATATAGCGCGGCCCATCCATTGGCTCGCCGCCAAGCGCCATGAAACGAGCGGGCGTCGCCGCCTTGATGGTGATGCGATCGCCCGGCTTGAAAACCAGCAACTTGCCGGGGCCGAAAATGTCGCCCGCAATGTCGATGTCGCCGGAAACGGTGTAGATCGCGCGCTCGTCGAAATCCGGGTCGAGCGGGAAGCTGGCCCCAGCCTCCAGTTGCACGTCGCCGTAAAACATTGGGCTCGACGTGCGCACCGGCGAAGCGGCGCCCAGCATCGACCCGGCGATAACGCGAACGGTTTTGCCCTCACCGCTGAGGATCGGCAGCTGCGCGGCATCGTAATGCTCGAATGCCGGCATGTTTTCCTCATCCTTGGCGGAGAGCGCAACCCAGCTTTGAATACCGAACAGCTTGGCTTCGCCGCTGGCGCGCAGTTCCGGCGCGGTTCGCTCGGAATGGGTGATGCCGCGCCCCGCCGTCATCCAGTTGAGTTCGCCGGGGCGGATCGGCAGCGCGGTGCCAAGCGAGTCGCGGTGATAAATCTCGCCGTCGAACAGGTAAGTGACCGTCGATAGTCCGATATGCGGATGCGGGCGCACATCCATGCCCTGCCCGAGCAGGAATTCCGCTGGCCCCGCCTGATCAAAGAAAATGAACGGCCCGACCATCTGGCGCTGCGGCGATGGCAGGGCGCGGCGCACCGAGAAGCTGCCGAGGTCGCGTGCGCGCGGCACGATGACGGTTTCGATGGCCTCGCATGAGCGTTTGTCGCCGGGCGTTGGATCGTCATGCGGTTGCCAGCTCATGTCGCCTCCTTAGGTCATCACGCGGCATTAGCTTACCGCACAGCGCTGCACGATCGCAAGCAGCCGGGCTTGACACATCGAGGGCCGAGGCATAGACAGCACGCATGCCTCGCCCGTCGAAGTCTTCCATCGCTGCGCAGCGCCAATCGCTCGATTATACCGATCCGGCCTATTGGGGCGGCACGATCAAGATGTCGTTGTCGAAATTCTTCGTTCTATGCGTGCTTCACCAGAAGCCGATGCACGGCTACGAGATCGTCCGGGCGGTCGAGACGACAACCAAGGGCTGCTGCAGCCCGTCGGAGGGCACGATCTATCCGGTTCTCGCCGACTTTGAGGCGGGTGGTTACGTGACCGCTGAGCCGCAGGTGGTCAACGGGCGTGAACGGCGGGTTTACTCGCTCACCGAGCGCGGCCGCGAGGCGTTTCAGGTCGCGGTGACGGCATGGCTTGAGGTCACCGATCGCGTGCTGGAAGCTGGCAAGCTTGCGGTCAACAGTGCGGGTACGCCTTGTTGCGACAACAGCGGGAAATGACCGCTTCAGGTTCTCCCACCGGCACGGCTGCGTCCACGGCGGCCATCATATGGGGGCTGGGCGTTACCCAGATCGTGGGCTATGGCACCCTATATTACGCCTTCAGCGTTCTCGCCGCCAACATCGCAGTGGATTTCAAATGGTCCGTAGAATGGATCTACGGCGCGTTTTCCGGCGCGCTGCTGCTTGGAGGATTCGCCGCGCCCTTCGCGGGCCGCTGGATGGATCGCTTCGGCGCCGGACACGTCATGGCGGCGGGGTCGGTCATC
>JBGSLP010000060.1:0-3448 GCA_041740655.1 Alphaproteobacteria bacterium | reverse complement strand
TCGGTCGCGACGGCGATGGCCGCCAGCGCGTTGAGAATATTATAATGCCCCGGCACCAGCAGCTTCAGCTGGTTGAGTTCGCGCTCGCCGCCCTCAACGCGCGCGCCGAGGCGCACGTCGAAGCCTATGGATGCGCCGTTCATGCGCGTCGCCGTCAGTTGCACGTCGGCGTCATGGGCTGCGCCAAATGTGATGACGCGGCGGCCATTTTCCACCGAACCGATGCGCTCGATGATTTCGCGAACGACGGGATGGTCGACGCCCGCAACCGCAACGCCGTAAAATGGAATGTTAGAGAAGAAAATCTCGAACGCCTCGTGCAGACCGTCCAGCGTTTCATAAAAATCGAGGTGCTCGGGGTCGATGTTGGTTACGACGCCGATCTGGGTCGGCAGCTTGATGAACGTGCCGTCGGACTCGTCCGCCTCCACCACCATCCACTCGCCTTTGCCGACGCGCGCATTCGTTCCCCAGCCGTTGATGATGCCGCCCGCGATGACCGTCGGATCGGCGCCCGACTGCTCGAATATCCAAGAAATCATGGATGTCGTCGTCGTCTTGCCGTGGCTCCCGGTCACTGCGACCGTCCGGTGCATGCGCATCAATTCGGCGAGCATTTCCGCCCGACTGATGATCGGCAGCCCCGCCTCGCGCGCCGCGTCCAGCTCCGGATTACCGGGCTTTACTGCGGAGGATATCACCACCCGCTTGACGCCCTCCAGATGGGCCGCGTCATGGAACGAAAACACCCGTACGCCCTTCTCCGCCAGCCGCCGCAGGTTGGCGCTGTCTTTCTGGTCGCTGCCCTGCACGGCGTAGCCATGGGTGTGCATGATGTCGGCGATGGCGCTCATGCCGATGCCGCCCACCCCGATGATGTGATACGGCCCGGTATTCTTCGGCATGATCATTATGCGGTCGCCTCCGTGTGCGCTGCCCCCGTCTTGGTCGGCACGGTGAACGCCAGATGGGTTAACAATTCGGCAAGATTGTCTACGGCGTTGTACTGCGCCATTTTAATGGCGGCGCCAGCGGATTTCACCAGCGTCAGCGGCTCTTCTAGCAGCCGGCGAATTGATCCGGCAAGGCGTTCAGCCGTGAGGCCGGGCTGCTCGTAACACCAACCGGCGCCGCCAGCCTCAAAGCGAGACGCGTTCTCGAACTGGTCGTTGTCCAGCGAATGCGGCAACGGCACCAGGATCGCTGGCCGACCGACGGCGCAAAGCTCGGAAACCGTCGTCGCCCCGGCGCGCGAGATGACCAGATGCGAGTTGAACATCTTATCGGCCATGTCATCGAAGAAAGTGGATAATTCCGCCGCGACGCCCGCCGCCTCGTAGCTGTCGAACACCCGGTCGATATCCTCGGCGCGGCATTGCTGGGTCACCATGATGCGGTCGCGCATATGGCTAGGGAGCAGGCCTATCGCCTCGGGCATGATGTCGGAGAAAAACTGCGCGCCCTGACTACCGCCAAAAATGAGCAGGTTGATCTGCGATGAGGACGATGGCGGCCGGTAGGGCTGCCCCTTCATCTTCAGCACGGCGGAGCGCAACGGCGTGCCCGTCAAATGGCTTTTGGTCAGCAGCTTGCCGTCGAGATATTTGGTGTTCTCGAACGAGCACGCGATCGCCTTCACCATCGGCGCAAGAAAGCGGTTGGCGCGGCCCATGACGGCGTTCTGCTCGTGAATGAGAGATGGCACGCCGCGCGCCATGGCGGCGAGCAGCGGCGGCAGCGACGGATAGCCGCCAAAGCCGATGATCGCCTTTGGCTGCACCTCGCCCACCATTTTATAAGCCATCTGGAAGCCGTTGGAGAGCGTCGCCATGGTACGGGTCGCCTCGATCGGCGACTTGCCCTTGAAGGTCGCGGCGGGCACTTTATAGACATTGCGAGCCGGGAAATCCGCGCCGAAGTAACCACCGCGCGTATCCGTTATGAGGTCGATTACAAAGCCGCGACGTATGAGCGCTTCGCTCAGCGCCAGGGCCGGGAACAGATGCCCGCCGGTGCCGCCAGCCGCCACCATTATTGACGCTTCCATCAGATATGCATCTCCCTTGAAGCGGCAGGGCCAGCTTCAAACTTAAACAAAGGCCCCGAAAGGGGCGCAACAGCCCGTCGCCTCGATAACGCCAGGACCATTCCCAGAAGCGCCGCGACCGATAGCATGGACGAGCCGCCATAGGAAATCAGCGGCAGCGTCAAGCCCTTCGCAGGCAACAGATTCACGTTCACGGCCATATTGGCCAGCGCCTGCAGGGCGAGCAGCATGGTGAGCCCGGTTTTGGCGAGATTCTCAAAATCGTTCGCCACGCCGTTACGCACCATCACCCCTCGCCACGTTATTAACGCATAAATAACGACGATGAAAAGGCAAGATATTATGCCGAATTCCTCACCGACGACGGCGAACACGTAATCCGTGTGCGCGTCCGGCAAACCCATTTTGAGCGCGCCCTCACCGGGGCCGCGACCAAACCAGCCGCCCTCGCGAAAGGCGTTGAATGCAATTTCCGACTGGCTGTTGGCGGGGCCCCCGGGCGAGAAAAACTGGTCGATGCGGCTCTTGACGTGGTTCGTCATGACATAAGCAAGGGCCAGTCCGCCGACCGTCGCCGCGCCTAGCGCCACCAGCCATTTGATGCTGTAACCCGCGAGGAAAAACAGGCATCCCCAGGTCACGGTGATAAGCACGGCCTGCCCCACGTCGGGCTGAAGCGCCAGCAGCAGCACAAAAATCGCCAGAAATCCGGCGGCCATGGGCAGCGCAGGCATGTCAGCCCGCCGCCTGCCTTCGGACAGCAGCCATGCGCATAAGACGACAAAACCCGGCTTTGCGAACTCGGACGGCTGAAGCGAAAAGCCGCCGACCGAAAGCCACCGCACCGCGCCGTTGCGCTCCGCCCCCTGTACGAACGCCAGCAGCATCAGCGCGAACGCGACGAGCGTCAGGCCGAGCGCCAGCCAGCGAACCTGCCGTGGCGAGAGCATCGAAACGGCGACGAAAATGATCAATGCTAGTGCCAGGAAAATCGCGTGACGGGTGAAAAAGTGGAATTGATCGAGCCGCAGCTTTTGCGCGGCGGGCGGGCTGGCGGCGAGCGAAATCACCAGCCCCGCGACCATCAACGCCAGCACCAGAGCCAGCAACCGCCGGTCGATGGAGAACCACCATTCGGAGATCAGGCTTCGATCGGCGCGCGAAATGCTCATGCGACGAAAGCCTCGCGCATCGCGGCCCCGGGCAACGCCGCCACGGCTTCGCGGAAATGATCGCCGCGAACCATGAAATTCGGATATTGATCGAACGACGCGCATGCGGGTGAGAGCAGAACGACAGGGTTCCTGGCGGAACCCTCCTGCGCATCGCGGGCAGCAGCCGCAACCGCCGCCTCAATGCCGCCGGAGCGCGTGTAATCCACGCCCGCCCCGTCCAGCGTGC
>JBGSLP010000059.1:0-4311 GCA_041740655.1 Alphaproteobacteria bacterium | reverse complement strand
GTGGCGCGCAGGCCGAGAAACCCGGCTGGGCCGCGATCGTGCGCGAACGCCGCCGCCGCGAGCCAAAACCCCCAAAGGCTTAGATTTCGACTTAAATGTTGTGATAAACGCCGTAACCGTGTGTGATTTGGCGCGGCACTTGAAGCTTGTTAAGCATGATCGCGTCAAAGCGAATCATGACGCCTGCGAAAGGACATCACGACATGTGCGGAATCATCGGGGTTCTCGGAAACCAGCCAGCCGCCGGGCCGCTCGTCGACGCTTTGCGCAGGCTTGAATATCGCGGCTACGACTCTGCCGGAGTTGCGACTGTCGTCAATGGCTCCATCATGCGGCGCCGGGCCGAGGGGAAACTGAAAAATCTCGAAGCGCGCCTCGCCGCCGATCCCCTCCCCGGGTCCTCCGGCATCGGTCACACCCGCTGGGCGACCCACGGCGCGCCGACGGAGCGAAACGCCCATCCGCACCTCAGCGAGGGCGTCTGCGTCGTCCATAACGGCATCATCGAAAATTTCCGCGAGCTTCGGCAGGCGCTGGAGGCAGAGGGCGTCCGGTTCGAAACGGACACGGATACGGAGGTGATCGGCCACCTCGTCAGCCGCGAAATGCGCAAGGGCGCCAATCCGGCCTTCGCCGTGCAGGCTGCGTTGAAGGAGCTGCACGGCGCCTTTGCGCTCGCGATTTTGTTCGCTGGCCATCACGATCTGATGATCGGCGCGCGGCGTGGCAGCCCGCTCGCGATTGGCCACGGCAAGGGCGAAATGTTCCTCGGCTCCGACGCCATGGCTCTCGCGCCATTTACGGATCAGATCACCTATCTCGAAGAGGGCGACTGGGTCATCCTGACCCGCGCCGGCGCAGATGTGCGCAACGAGGCGGGGGAAACGGTGTTTCGGGTGCAGAAAAAATCCGCCGCCGCCGCCCTGCTTGTCGATCGCGGCGAACACCGGCACTTCATGGCCAAGGAGATTCATGAACAGCCCGATGTCGTCAGCCGGACGCTCTCGCACTATGTGCGGTTTGTCGAAAGCACGGTCGAACTGCCGCCGCTGCCGCGCGACTTCGCCCGCCTTCCGCGCCTGTCGATTTCCGCCTGCGGCACGGCCTACTATGCAGGGCTGGTCGCGAAATACTGGTTTGAGCGCTATGCGCGCCTCCCTGTGGATATCGACGTGGCGTCGGAATTCCGCTATCGGGAGCCGCCGCTCGCGGAGGGTGGTATGTCCCTCTTCATATCGCAGTCGGGGGAAACGGCGGATACGCTTGCAAGCCTGCGTTACTGCCGCGAGCAGGGGCAGGGCATCATCTCGATCGTCAACGTGCCCGAATCCACAATCGCGCGCGAATCCGACGCGCTGCTGCCGACGCTTGCCGGTCCCGAGATTGGCGTCGCCTCGACCAAGGCGTTCACCTGCCAGTTGACGGTGCTCGCCTGCATGGTGATTGCGGCGGGGCGCTCTCGGGGCGTGCTCAACGCTGCGCAGGAGGCCGAGATGGTGGACGCGCTCGTCGAACTGCCGCGATTGATGTCAAAAGTCCTGCGCGACGAGGATCGGTTTGAAAAGCTTGCGGCTGGGCTCGCTGGAGCGCGCGATGTGCTCTATCTCGGGCGCGGCGCTCACTTTCCGCTCGCCTTAGAGGGCGCGCTTAAGCTCAAAGAAATTTCCTATATTCACGCGGAAGGATATGCGGCGGGCGAGCTAAATCACGGTCCCATCGCCCTCATCGACGATGAGGTGCCTGTCATCGTGGTCGCGCCGAGGGATGCGCTGTTCGAGAAAACCATGTCGAACATGCAGGAAGTGGCGGCCCGCGGCGGCCGCATCATTCTGTTGACGACGACCGGCGCCGAGGCCGATCTCGTGCCGGGCGGTTCTGTGATCGGCCTGCCCGCCGCCCACGACTTCACCAATCCGATCCTCTATGCAGTCCCCATTCAATTGCTCGCCTATCACACGGCGGTGGCGATGGGCACTGACGTCGATCAGCCGCGTAATCTGGCCAAATCGGTGACCGTGGAATAGCGACAAGTCTGTCAACGACACTGTATTGCCCAATTCGTTTGCTTGACGTGACGCTCTCTAAATGCTGGTATTTTAACGAATCCACAATGGTCGATAGTCCGGCATGCATCGTTACGGCTTCATCTTCGCATTCATGGCGACCGCTTTTCTGGTTGGCGCGCCAGCCGCAGGCTTTGCGCAGAGCGGGGCTGAAATGCTGACGGCTGCCGCCAAACTCGGCGAAAAAGGCGATCATGCAGCCGCTGTGGAGAAGATCTCCGAGGCTTTCAAGTCCGGGAAGCTCGACAACGCGGCCTCGTCGAAAGCGTTTCTTATGCGCGCCGAAGCTTATGAGAAGTTGAACAAGGACGCTCTGGCGCTCGCCGATTATACAAGCGCCGTCTTCATGCAGGGTCTTTCGACGACGGATCGTCCGCGGGCTGTCGATGGTCGCAAGCGCACGCTTGCCGCCCTCGGAGTTTCGGAAGACGACGGCGGAGCCAAGCCTCTCGCCGCCGCGCCAGCGCAAGAGGAGTCCAAACCAAGCTCCTCGGGTGGTTTCCTGAGCGGTCTTTTCGGCGGCTCATCGACCAGCGCGGATGCGAAACGCGAGGAAGCGGCTCCAGCCAGCGACTGGTCGCAGGTAACGCGTGTTACGCCTCCCCCGGCGACCGGGTCACCTTCGATTCAGTCAAGCTCAACGCCGGTTCGTCAGGCGGCTGTGGCTGAAGACGTCAAACGATATAGTGTCCTTCTGGCGTCGCTGCCGAGCGAGGAAGTGGCGAACGCCGAAGCCAAGCGCATGACGACAAGGCTTGCGGATCTTCTACAAGGCAAGACGCCGGAGGTTGTCCGTTATGAAAGGGGCGGGGCTGTCTTTTTCCGGGTTGTCGCCGGGCCTTACGAGGGAAGCGCTCTCTCCAAGGAAGTGTGCGACAGCGTGAAGACAAAAAATGTCAAGTGCCTCGTGATTTCGCGCTAGGCAAGTTCGCCTAACCTGCATCCAGCAATCGCACCGCTTCGTCTCGCTCGAAAAGGCGCAGGCATAGCTTTGCGGCGCGCCCTGCCGGACTTTCGAGATGCGGGTCTTTCGCCAGCAGATACTTGGTCTGGTCAGCGGCGCTCTGGAGAAGGCCTGCATCCCCCGGCATCTGCGCCACGCGGAACCCGGCGTCGCCCGATTGCCGCGTGCCAAGCGCATCTCCGCCGCCGCGAAGCCGCAAGTCCTCTTCCGAAATACGAAACCCGTCGTTCGTCTGGCGAAGCACGTCGAGCCGGGCGCGCGCCGTCTCCGAGAGCGGCCCCTCATACAGCAGGATGCAGGTGGATTGCGCATCGCCCCGTCCAACGCGCCCGCGTAGCTGATGCAGTTGCGCCAGACCGAATTTCTGCGCGTGCTCGATAACCATCACGCTGGCGTTGGGCACGTTCACGCCCACCTCGATCACGGTCGTCGCCACCAGAATCGCCGTCTCCCCGCTTGCAAAAGCGCGCACGGCCTCGTCCTTTTCCGCCCCCTTCATGCGCCCATGCACGAGACCTACCGCGTCGCCGAAATACTGGCGCAGATGTGCGGCGCGTTCCTCGGCGGCCGCCGCCTCCAGCTTTGGCGAGGTCTCGATGAGCGGGCATACCCAGTAAATCTGCCCGCCTCGCTTCACCGCGCGCGCTACGCCTCGCACAACCTCGTCCAGCCGTTCCAGTGGCAGCGCCCGCGTCAATATCGGTTTGCGGCCTGCTGGCTTTTCGTTGAGCTTGGAGACATCCATGTCGCCGTAATGCGTGAGGACCAGCGTGCGCGGAATGGGCGTCGCCGTCATCACCAGCACGTCACAGCCGCCCGCCCCGCCTTTCGCCTGGAGCGCAAAACGCTGATGCACGCCGAAACGGTGCTGCTCGTCAATGACCGCCAGCGCCAGATCGCGAAACTGCACGTCGGGCTGAAACAGCGCGTGCGTGCCGATCAGCATATCGGTCTCACCGCTGTGCAGCGCGTCGAGGCGCGACGAGCGCGACCGCCCCTTCTCTCGCCCGGTGAGGAGGCTGATCCGAAACCCGCAGGCGGCGGCCACAGGTTCTATTGTTTCGTAATGCTGGCGTGCGAGCACTTCGGTCGGGGCCATCAGCGCGGCCTGAAATCCAGCCTCGACTGCCCGGGCCATCGCAAGCAAGGCAACCGCCGTCTTGCCGCTGCCGACATCGCCCTGCAGCAGGCGCAGCATGCGGGTGGGTGCCGCCATGTCGGCGAGGATCTCCTCCACCGCTTGCTTCTGCGACTGGGTGAGCTGGTAGGGTACGGCGTCGGCGA
>JBGSLP010000058.1:0-5110 GCA_041740655.1 Alphaproteobacteria bacterium | reverse complement strand
AACGCTTCGCGGACTGGAATCGCCCGCCGCTCCTTATGGAACACGCCAAGATCAAGCGCGAGCAGGGATACGACAAAAACGTTGAAGGCAACCCAGGGCCAAATCGTCGATAAATCCATGAGATATTCAACCTAACTAGCTTGAGCGTGAAACATTGAGCGCGCAGAGGAAGCGGCGCCATGGTTAATCGCCATTGGCGAAATGGTCCAGCCGATATTTTGGGCATATTGGGCGATGGCGAGACAGCGTCAAGGCCGCAAAGTCTTGCGTGACCGGCAGATGCAAAATTGCACCGCTCATATCGCCGCCTGTTTATCACCCCGTCTGAGCCGACTTTTCGGTGGCAAACAGCGATAAAGTCTCCTCAAACCACACCCAGCTAGCGGAGCGCACATGCTGTTATATCTGACGATCCTGCTGAGTTGCCAACTCGCTGGCGAACTTCTGGCTGCGGCGACGGGCTTGCCTATCCCCGGGCCGGTTTGCGGCATGGCGCTGTTATTTGCAGGGCTGGCGATAAACAAAGGCGTGCCGAAAGACCTCGGCGACCTCACGGACGGCCTCCTCACCAACCTGTCGCTGCTTTTCGTGCCTGCCGGGGTGGGCGTGATGCTGCATTTCCAGTTGCTCGCCACGGACTGGCTGCCGTTGTCGCTGGCGATCCTGATCAGCACGAGCCTGACGGTTGTCGTGACGGCCGGGATTATGTCATATCTTGGCAAAGCGGGAGGCTCGCAAAAGCTGTGAAACCGCAAAATCTGGAAACCCTGCGCGATATCTGGGTCTATCTTTCAGCCAGCCCCTTGCTGCACCTGACGCTCACTCTTGCCGCCTATCAGGTCGGATTTTGGCTATATCGCCGTGGAAATCTGAACCCGCTGCTCAATCCGGTCCTGATCGCCGTCATCATCATCGTGCTGGTCCTGCTGGCGACCGACTCCAGCTATCAGACCTATTTCGAGGGAGCGCAGTTCGTGCATTTCCTGCTCGGTCCGGCGACGGTCGCGTTGGCGGTGCCGCTTTACCGGCAGTTCGAAAAGGTGCGCGAATCCGCCATCGCGATATTTGCGAGCATCCTCGCCGGATCGCTCACGGCGAGCATCAGCGCGGTTGCAGTTGTCTGGCTTGCGGGGGGCGCACGCGATGCTGTCATATCGATCGCGCCGAAGTCGGTCACCGCGCCCGTCGCGATGGGGATTTCGGAGCAACTGGGCGGTTTGCCGTCGCTGACAGCCGTGCTCGTCATGCTGACGGGAATATCGGGCGCCATGCTCGGGCCGCCGCTCCTCAATCTGATCGGAGTGAAGGACTGGGCGGCGCGCGGCCTCGCCATGGGCGTGTCGAGCCATGGCATCGGCACTGCGCGCGCGCTTCAGGTCAATGAGGTTGCGGGTGCGTTTTCGGGCCTCGCCATGGGCTTAAACGCGCTGGCGACGGCTATCATGTTGCCACTGCTGTGGCGGCTGGTGAATTGAGAAAGGCGGGCTGGCCTTTTCGAGCCGACCCGCCTTGATGAAAACTCAACCGCCGTTTCTGGCCTGCATTTCAAAGAATGCTTTTGCTTTGTCCGTTGGAGTTGCGGAGGCGACCGAGATTGACGAAAGAGCGGCTACAGCGATGAAAGCGGCGCGGATGAAAGTTTTCATGACATTTTCCTTTGTTGTTCAAGACAGCCGATGATTGGCTTGTCATGCATAGGAGTTAGCGATTTGAGCCGCGTTCATTACAGCGGGCGCCGCGCCTGTGATCTGACTTGAAATAGCGTGATCAGAATTGTATAAAGTATTGATTTATGTTGATTATTTTCTCTCATATATTTCACGTAACGTTTAGATAAAATCAAACGAAGCACGAAAAAGTGACCGGTCATATTGCTTGCGCCGACGCTCGCAAAGATGTATCTGCAGGCACATGCCGCGACCGTCTATGAAAGAATTTCTGCTGACCGAAGGTCTCCGTCTGGTTCACCGCCGAGGCTTCAACGCCAGCGGCGTTAAGGAAATTACGGAGGCGGCTGGCGTGCCTAAGGGGTCGTTTTACAATCACTTCAAAAGCAAGGACGACTTCGCCGTCGCCCTCGTTGAGAGATATTGGGGCGAGAGCAGCGACGCCAAATCCATCCTGCACGACGGCGCGATTTCGCCCGGCCGTCGTTTAGCGCTGTATTTCAAGGCGCTCGGCGAGGACTTGAGCGCGCATGACTTTCACAATGGCTGCCTGATGGGCAATCTCTCGCTCGAACTGGCCGACCAGTGCGAGATCGTGCGGGCGCGCCTTTCATTCCTGTTCGCGGAGTGGACGCGCGAACTTTCCGAGTGCGTCGAGGCGGCCAGACTTTCTGGACAGTTGCAAACCGATATGCCGTCCGATGCGTTGGCAGCGTATCTCATCAATAGCTGGGAGGGCGCCGTGTTGCGGGCGCGTGTAGACCGGTCGTCGCAGCCGTTTGACGATTTTCAAACCATCCTCGCGCGGCTGGTGACGCCGGGCGGAAGTTAATCAGCTTTCATTTGCCGGATTTTAAAATGTCCGGTCATCTTCAATGGAGAAGACTATGCCTTTCGATGAATTGTTTAGGCCAATAAGCCTTGGCGCGCTGGATTTGAGGCATCGCGTGGTGATGGCCCCTCTCACCCGCTGCCGCGCAACGCCGGAAACCAACGCGCCGCATGCTCTCAACGCCGAATATTACGGCCAGCGCGCGAGCGACGGCGGCCTCATTATCTCCGAGGCGACGCAGGTCGTGCCCGAGGGGCTCGGCTATCCGGGCACGCCTGGAATTCACTCCGCCGAGCAGGTCGAGGGCTGGCGCGCGATTACCGACGCGGTTCACGCCAAGGGCGGCCAGATCGTGCTACAGCTCTGGAATGTGGGCCGGATTTCGCATACCTCCATGCAGCCGGGCGGCAAGCTGCCGGTCGCTCCATCAGCCATTCGCCCTGCTGGCCAGCATTTCACGGCGCAGTGGCAGCCGACCGAGTTCGAGACGCCGCGCGCGCTTGAGCTAGCGGAAATCCCCGGCATCGTCGCCGCTTACGCGAAAGGCGCGGAAAACGCCAAGGCGGCGGGCTTCGACGGCGTCGAGGTGCATTCCGCGAACGGCTATTTGCTCGATCAGTTTCTGCAGGACGGCTCCAACAGGCGTGAGGACGAGTATGGCGGCTCCATCGAGAACCGCGCGCGATTGACGCTGGAAGTGGTGGATGCGTCGGCGAAAGTGTGGGGCTCGGACAGAGTCGGCATCCGCCTCTCGCCCTACGGCACGTTCAACGACATGCACGACAGCGATCCGGTTGCGCTTTACACTTATCTGCTCAACCAACTCAGCCTGCGCAACCTCGCGTATGTGCATATTATCGAGCCGCGGGTTTCCGATGCTGGCGGGTCGGACGAGGTGAACAACGCGGCGCCAGAGGCCGCCAAGCTCTTCCGCGCCGCCTACTCCGGCAAGGTCATCGGCGCGAGCGGATATACCGGCGAGACGGGGGCGGCAGCGATCGCAGCCGGGGAGGCTGACGCCATCGCATTCGGGCGCGCGTTCATCGCGAACCCTGACCTGCCGAAGCGGCTTCGCATGGGAGCGCCTCTTAACCGCTACGACCGCTCGACATTCTACGGTGGCACGGAAAAGGGCTACACGGACTATCCATCACTCGCCGACGCAGCCTAGGCGGGAACCGGCCACTGGCGAACGTTCGCTGGGGGCCATCATCGTGCGGGGGCGAAGGCAATTTCAGGCGCTTTGGCGACCGCGCCGGGCGCTGTTGCACTTTGCGCGCTGCTCCTCACAAACTGCGAAATCTCGGTCTGCATATCCAGAAACTGCACGTAATTAAGCTTCAGGCTGCTGGAGCATTGCGTCTGCGTGCTGCACGTTTCATTGCACATCGCACCCAGATTTCCGGCTCCCGTACATTGTGAGAAGCACAGCTTCATATTTTCCGCGCACGAGCCGCCGACATATGCGGGCCTTAGGGACGGCAGCGGCGGCGGCGCGATAAGCCGCGACGATGCATTCAGATGGCCCGGCTGAACCTGCAAGGTTGGCTTTACAACTTTCTTCGCTGGCGCCTTAGTGGGCGCGGCTGCGACGGAGGCGGGCCGCTTGCTCACCCCTGCGCATTCCGCGTAACCGTAACCTGCACCATACGCTGCGCATTCCGCCGCGCTGTTAAGCGGCCATTGATCTGAAAGCATCCGGGGAGAGCGCCACGTGTCCTGCGCCATCAGTGGACCTGCAAAAAGAAATAGAAATGCGAATGCCTTGAAGATAGTCTTAATCAAAACGCCCTCCTGCGATCAGCTTGGTTACAACTTTTAGTTGAACTTTAACCGATGCGCAATCTTTCGAGCGTTATTTACGGCAATTCGTTAAAATTTATCACTTCCTGTTAATAATCTTGTCTGGCGGAGTTGACGCGGGCTAGCTCAGCCTCGAACTCAAGGCAAAGCTGCATCGCCTCGTCCTTCGGCAGCCAGTTCGACATTTGAGGGAAAACCAGCCGCCAGTAATTCATATCGTCGTCGGGCCATGAATATGGCTCGGCTGCACGGGCCTTGGCGAGCAGGGCATGCAGTTTGGCGCGGATATTTTCCGGCTTTGGCGTATAGTCGCGCGGCGGGGGCGGAGCGAAGCTGAGGCTTCCCTGTCCGCGCGGCCCAAACAGATCACGCTCAAACTGCCCCATCCGCTCCTCCTGCATCTCGAATCACTTTTCGAGTTTAACGGATTCGCGATGGCGTTGCAGATGACGGCGCGGTTTTCCCCGGTAACGCTAGCCGACGTCCGCACTCAGAATTTTGGCGTCGAGCAGCGTCTGGCGTTTGATGAGTTCGCTGGCCAGCACCTCGTCGAGCAGCGCGGCCTGGGGCGCCTCAAGCGCAACGAGGCGGGCGAGCACATGCAGCAGGTCGATGAGGTCGGATGTGTATTCGGCCAGCCAGTGATCGGGCTGGATGAACGACAGCGGCGAAGGCCGGCGGCGGTCGCCGATGATGGGGCGCGAGCGGTCGCGGCGGCGATAGCTGAACCACTGCCGCAGCACGTTCATGCCGGACACCTCATAGGCCCATACCTCGGGAGCCACGTTGTCGATGAAGCCCTTGCCGA
>JBGSLP010000057.1:0-6785 GCA_041740655.1 Alphaproteobacteria bacterium | reverse complement strand
CGCGGCAATTTATATGGCATGGTGGGCATGGCGATTGCTATCATCACCACCTGCATGGTGCCCATGGTCACCACCTATGGCAGCATCTTCATTGCCATCGCCATTGGCGGTGCCATTGGAGCCATCATTGCCAAACGCATCGCCATGACGGCTATGCCGCAGCTTGTCGCCGCATTCCATAGCCTCGTGGGCCTTGCCGCCGTATTTGTCGCCGCGGCTGCGCTCTATGCACCGGTCGCGTTCCAGATCGCCGACGCCAATGGCGACATCGCGGGCGCAACGCTGGTCGAAATGGCGCTCGGCGTGGCCATTGGCGCCATCACCTTCTCCGGCTCGATCATTGCTTTCGCCAAACTCAACGGCAATATGTCCGGTGCGCCGATCCTGCTGCCCTCGCGCCACCTGATCAATATCGCGCTCGCTATCGGCCTGCTCGTCCTGATCGTCCTTTTCGTGCAGACGCAATCCATCGTGCTGTTCTGGGCGATCACGATCGTCGCGCTCGTCCTTGGCGTGACCATCATCATCCCCATTGGCGGCGCTGACATGCCCGTTGTTGTTTCGATGCTGAACTCCTATTCCGGCTGGGCGGCGGCGGGCATCGGCTTCACGCTCGGCAACTCCGCGCTGATCATCACGGGCGCACTGGTCGGCTCGTCCGGCGCGATCCTGTCCTACATCATGTGTAAGGGCATGAATCGCTCGTTCATTTCGGTCATCCTCGGCGGCTTTGGCGGCGAAGTTGCGGCAGGCGCGGGCGGCGGCGAACAGCGCCCCGTGAAGCAGGGATCGGCGGACGACGCGGCGTTCATGCTCAAAAACGCGTCGAAGGTTGTCATCGTGCCGGGTTATGGCATGGCTGTCGCTCAGGCCCAGCATTCGCTGCGCGAGATGGCTGACATGCTGAAAAAGGCTGGCGTCGAGGTGACTTACGCGATTCACCCCGTTGCGGGACGTATGCCTGGCCACATGAACGTGCTGCTTGCCGAAGCCAACGTGCCTTACGACGAAGTGTTCGAGTTGGAGGATATCAACTCCAGCTTCCCGCAATCCGACATCGCCTTCGTTATTGGCGCAAACGACGTGACCAACCCCGCCGCCAAGGACGATCCGACGTCGCCGATTTACGGCATGCCGGTGCTGGAAGTCTGGAACGCGGGCACCGTCATGTTCATCAAGCGCGGCATGTCATCCGGCTATGCGGGCATCGACAACACACTGTTTTACCGCGACAACACCATGATGCTGTTCGGCGACGCCAAGAAAATGACCGAGGAAATCGTTAAGTCGCTGTGAGGATGCTTTCCGGGAGTTAGGGCATGCGCGGATTTTTTCTCACCCTCACGATCCTCTCGCTTCTCGCGACTGGGGGCATTTTCGCCTGGCGCACATTTGCGCCAGAAGGCGCGCCGACTATCAGCAGTGCGCCTGCGCCCTCGAGCGCCCCGATCCGCGATGGCGTCCGGCAGTCCCGTGAGGATCGACGTGCGGCGCGGCAGGAACGTCGGCAGGCGTCGCAGCGGCAAGACTGGGCGATGATTGCATCCGTCGCATCGTCTATCGTCAGCGCGCTTGCCGCACTTTTGCAGGCCTGGTTCGGCTCGCGGCGCTAATGCGATTTTTAGGCTACGCGCTGGCCGCGCTTGCGGCCATCTATCTCGTGGTGGCCATGGCGGCGCTGATTTTTCAGCGAAAACTCCTGTATATACCCGACAGTACGAGAATTTCGCCTGTCGACGCGGGATTGCGCGATGTCTCTGAAGTCGAGTTGAAAACGTCGGACGGGAATACCTTGATCGTCTGGGCCGCGCCCGCGACGGCAGGCAAGCCGACCCTTCTGTATTTCCATGGCAATGGCGGAGGCTTGATCGATCGGCGCGACCGCATCCAGCGCTTTACGAACGCAGGTTATGGCGTATTCATGCTGGCATACCGCTCATATTCGGGATCGACCGGGAAGCCGACTGAAAAAGCCATCATTGCGGACGCGGCGCTGGCTTTCGATGCGCTCGTTGCGCGTGGAGCGCCCGCCAGCGATATCGTCATCTACGGAGAGTCGCTAGGCACCGGCGTCGCTGTGCAAACTGCGGCGTCGCGCAAACCCGCTGCTGTCATCCTTGACGCGCCTTACACGTCCATGATCGACGCCGCGAAACAGCATTATCCATGGCTGCCGGTGAAGCCGTTCCTGATCGACACCTACCAAAGCGATCAACACATCGCCCGAGTGACTTCACCGCTGCTGGTGCTTCACGGGGCAAGGGACAGGATCGTGCCAGTTGAACTCGGAAATAAGCTGTTTGCGCAGGCGAACGAGCCGAAGGAAATGAAAGTGTTCGAGCGCGGCGGACATGTCGATCTGTTCAACCATGGCGCACTGGAAACAATGAACGCCTTTCTGACGACGCATGTAAAACGCGGTGGCAAATAGCGTCGGAATTTCAGGCGGCAGATGACGTTGTCAGGCCTCGCCGCGTCCTACGCGCGATAGACCCTCGCTGGCTGGGCGGAAGAACGGACTGATCTGCAGCGCGCGTTTGTAGGCCCGCGACGCTTCTTTCGCATCTCCTGCGCCTTCTGCGGCCCGACCGCGATATGTCCAGACTTCGTGATTGTCTTTTTTCGTGTTCGAGACCACGACGAAATCTTCGTAGGCTTTCTTGTATTGCTGTAGCGCCAGATTGCTAAGGCCGCGTGCATAGGCCGCCTCGGGCTCTTCCGGCCGCATGCCCAGAGCCATGGTAAAATCGTCGACAGCGCTCGAATGATCGTTCATCGCCTGATGCACGAGCCCGCGATTGAAATAGGCGATCGGATCGTCCGCCTGGATCTGGATCGCCTTGCCGTAATCCGCCAGCGCCATTGGCATGTTGTTCATGGCGCGATAAAGATTTGCGCGGCCTACATAGGCGACGCCGTAGTCCGGAGCGAGGGAAATGGCCTGATTGTAATCAGCCATCGCCTGATCGAGACGTTTCATTTTCACATAGATCAGCGCCCGGTTGGCGTAAGCCTGATAGTAGTTTGGCGTCAGCGCCAACGCCGCGTTGAAGTCCGCCAGCGCTTTTTGATATTCACCAGCCTGACCGAGAGCCGAACCGCGCAGGTTGAGGGCGTTCGCATCCGTCGGATTGGTTTTGATGACTTCGGAGATTGACGCAATGTTGTTGCGATGATTGACCCGTGACTGCTGCTGCCCCGCCTGATTGACAGCGCCCGTCGTTTCGCAGCCGACTAGCGCCACCGAAACGGCGGCCACGGCCAACAGTCGCAAAGGATATCGCTGTTTGCTCATATCGATATCTGACCCGCCCGAGATATGCAGAGGTGAAGTCTGCAACGTTGCGCCTCATACGTTGTCATAAACTCTAGTCTATGACTCCATGTGAATTGGGCGTAAATGCGTTTTGCAACGCACAAAAACTGAATCCGAAACGACCGTGGCAGTATTGCCAGACGCAACCGCGATTAGCCGCGGCGTGCGGGACCGCCTGCGGCGCCTGCGCGAGGCTTGACGGGGCTTGCTGGCAACAGGCCTTCGCGTTGCAGACGCTTGCGTGCCAGCTTGCGGGCGCGGCGTACGGCTTCGGCTTTCTCGCGCGCTCTCTTCTCCGAGGGCTTCTCGTAGTGGCCGCGCAGTTTCATTTCGCGGAATATGCCTTCACGCTGCATCTTTTTCTTGAGCGCTTTTAGCGCCTGATCAACATTGTTGTCACGAACGTGAACCTGCACGCGGCCTCCTGAGAGTGTTTAAACCTGAAAACAAAAGTATGGGCTGGCGCGGTGTTTTATCCGCCCAGTCGCAACGTCTTGTCATCACCTTAGTGATCTTACAGTTTTTTGTCCACACCAAGCATGCCCGATGTAGCCTCCGGCCGCTTTTTTTGGCCGAAATGCGCCTTGCTTGACACTTATCCTGTCAGCGCCCTAAATGTCGGCCTGAAATTGGGGCCGTAGCTCAGTTGGGAGAGCGCAGCAATCGCACTGCTGAGGTCGGCGGTTCGATTCCGCCCGGCTCCACCAGTTCCTCAGTCGCAGCGTTTGTACGGCAAGGCATGATTGTGCTAATCTGGCGGTCATGAGCAAACGCCTTCGCAATGCATTGGCCGCACTTCTGATCCTTGCAGCGACGGCGTGCCTTGTGCTTGGCCTGACATCACCTATCATCCGGCTGAATTATCTCTACTTCTGGACCGACACCTATTCGCTCGCAAGCATCGTGCGGCAGCTTTTCGACGCAGGGGAGCTTTTTCTCGCGGCGACGATTTTTGTTTTCTCGATCGTCTTTCCGGCTTTTAAACTCGCGTATCTGCTGATCGTCTACGTCTCGCCGGACACGCTCGAGCATTATCCTGTCAGCGGGCGCCGACGGATGGACTGGCTAGGCAAGTGGTCGATGCTGGACGTGCTAGTGCTGGCGCTCGTCGTATTCTACGCCAAGACGACGCATTTGACCGATGCGACCGCCCTATCCGGCGTGTATCTCTTCGCCGCATCTGTGCTGATGACAATGCTCGCCTACGGGCTGCTCGAAAGCGGGGAGAACGCCTCGCCAGGGTGGCGAGGCGGCATAGATGAGGTTAGCGGGAGTAAAACTCGACGACGAGATTCGGCTCCATCATGACAGGGTATGGCACGTCCGCAAGGTTTGGAATCCGCGCCAAGGACGCCGTCATCTTGCTCGGGTCAACGGTCAGGTAATCCGGAACATCGCGCTCGCCGCTTTGTCCTGCTTCCAGAACAAGCGCCATTTCACGAGCTTTTCCCATAAGTTCGATCACATCGCCGACTGAACAGCGATAGCTCGAAATGTTCACCCGGCGGCCGTTCACCTTGACATGGCCGTGGTTGACAAGCTGCCGCGCTGCGAAGGGCGTCGGCACGAATTTGGCGCGATAGACGATGGACGCGAGGCGCCGCTCCAGCAGGCCAATCAGGTTTTCCGAAGTGTCGCCCTTGAGCCGGGTCGCTTCCTTGTAGATGTTCTTGAATTGGCGCTCGTTCATGCTGGCGTAGTAGCCTTTTAGCTTCTGCTTGGCGCGAAGCTGCGTGCCGAAGTCCGACATCTTGCCGCGACGACGCTGGCCGTGCTGGCCCGGACCGTATTCGCGATTGTTGATTGGGCTTTTCGCGCGTCCCCAGATATTCTGGCCGAGACGGCGGTCGATTTTATGTTTGGCGCTGATGCGCTTGGTCATTCGAAGTCTCCGAAAGCTTGAGAAAATGAGGATGCAAAGTATTCAACGTGTCCTCCTTTGCCTGATGGGGCCATACGACCTCCCCCAAGCTGACAGGCGCTATTCCTAAACGAATGCGCCACGGTCACGTAAAACGGCGGGCTAATAGGCCCGCCGCAAAAAACCACACGCAGAGTCTTGTGTCAACTCCGCAACGTCCGTTCAGGCCATAACGGATCAGGACTTTTTCTGGTCCTGAGCGTTCCAGTAGGCTTCAAGCTTGTTACGAATCTCATTCTTCTTTTCTTCGGTGCAGGTCGGTTTTTTAACTTGGCTTAGATCGGTAGTCGCCGTGGGTTTTCCTTCTTTATCTTTCTCAGCGGCTTCGGGAATAACCTCATATTTCCCGGTGCGCGTCACGACGACCAGAAAGTGCAGACGATTGATGAAGAAAAGCTGCTGGTCAGACCAGATCTTCTTGCTGATCTCGTGGGTGCGTAGCGCGTCCCAGTTCTGAGCCTCGACTTCCGGCATCTCGCAAAGATGCGCTTCGGCCGACATGTTCGCAATTTTGATGATCCGTACGGCGTCATCAAAGGGAACGATGATCTTGCTCAGATCGGCCTTGTCGAACTTCACGATGGTGCCGTCCGCCTTGGTTATCTCGCTCGGGATAAGCGAAATTGTTTCGCCGATCAAAACCTTGACGGCTTTCAGGCTGATGTCGCCAGGAGTCTTTTCGGGAGCAGCTTTTGCCTGTGCGCCCGGTTTTGCCGATCCTGGCGCCTGAGCCATTGCGCCTGAAAACAGGCCCCCGCCAAGGCTTAGAGCCAGGGCCGTCGCCCAAAACATCCCGCCACGAAACATTATCATACTCTGCCCCTATCTCCTCAGGACGGTTCGACGCCCTCCTACTGACTAGTTTTGCAATACCAAAATCGGGGCATAACTATGACACCTTTTTTCTCGCAACGCACATAAAACGGACTATTTCGGCCGAGGGCGGTGCGCGCGACACAGTGATGCAATTATGCCTCGAAGTGTGCGAATTTCCTGTTCGGTCGCCTGCATGCGCGAAAAGACGTTGCGGATGTTGAGCACCATGCTCGGGCGCTTTTCCGGCGGCTGCAAAAAGCCGGACGCATCCAGTTCCCGCTCCAGATGGTCGTACAGTGCATAAAGTTCTTCCTTCGTCGCGGCGCGCCCGGCATGGGGCAAGCCTGCGCGCTCCAGACCGTCGAACTGCGTATGCCGCCCAAGGCTTTCGTCTTCCTGCGCCTTTCGCCACTCGTAGCCGAGAATGAGCACGGCCTGCGCGAGATTGAGCGAGGCGAATGAGGGGTTGACCGGCGCCATCACAATCGCATCGCACAATGAGATCGCATCGTTTTCCAACCCCCAGCGCTCGCGCCCGAAGAGGAAGCCGCAACGCTCGCCGCCGGAGATACGGCCGACGCACGCCGCAATGGCTGTTTCCGGGTTGAGCACCGGCTTCACCATGTAGCGCGGGCGCGCGGTGGTTGCGCACAGAAAATTGAGGTCGGCGGCCGCCTCGGCAAGCGTCGAAAACACGCGCGCCTTGTCGAGAACCGCGTCGGCCCCGGCGGC
>JBGSLP010000056.1:0-4969 GCA_041740655.1 Alphaproteobacteria bacterium | reverse complement strand
GCCAGCGCCTCCTCGCACAGCCCCATGATGCGCAAGTGATCGGTTTGCCTATGCCCGCTCGATGGCGCCGCCATGTCGGACAGGACGAGGTCAACCCGCCGCCCGGCCAGCATGTCCGTGAGTTTCGCCTGCGAGGCCTCTTCCAGAAAATCACCCTTGATGATTTCGACGCCCGGAATTGCCGCGATCTCGACGAGATCAATCGCGATGACAACCCCGCCGCCGTTTTCCGCCTTCACGCGCGCAGCCGCAATCTGGCTCCATCCGCCGGGCGCCGCTCCAAGATCGAGGATGATCTGGCCGGGCTTCAGCAGGCGATATTTATCGTCGATCTCGCTCAACTTGTAGGCCGCGCGCGAGCGAAAACCATCGCGTTTGGCGGCGGACACATATGGGTCGTTGAGCTGGCGCTCAAGCCATAGTTTGGAGGAAACCGTGCGCTTTTTGGCCGTGACGACTCGCACGGAGAGGTCGCGACGGCCGCTGCCTTTGGCGCCGGTTTTCGGCGTTTTCCGCCCCTGCGTCATATCGAATAAAGCCTTGTGAAATCGGATGCGGCAAGTCTACCCGCAAATACTCACCGGGGGAAGCGAGCGGCCATGCCCGGCGGCGCTGCTGCAAGGGCGCGCGTTTCATCTTCCGCCATGAGCGTCGTCAAAATGCCCTCGCGCAAGCCACGGTCGGCGACGCGCAGGCTGTTGCACGGCCAAAGCCTCAGCATCGCCTCTAATATCGCGCAGCCAGCGAGCACAAGATCGGCGCGCTCCGGCCCGATGCAAGGCTCAAGCGCGCGGCCCTCATAGCCCATTTGCAACAGCTTGCGCGTGACCGAGCGGACGTCGCTAGCCTGCAGCATGACGCCATCGACTTTTTTGCGATTGTAGAATGGCAGATTGAGATGCACGCCCGCGATTGTCGTGACCGTGCCCGAGGTGCCAAGCAGGCTGATCCGGCGGTCGCGGATGCGCGCTGAAATGTTTGAGCGCCGGTCGAACTCGCCAAGGCTCTCTTGCAGGCTGTCGATCATCCGCTCGTAAAGCGCCTCGTCGATGTTGCGCCCGCCGAAGCGCTCGGCCAGCGTGACGACGCCAAACGGGAGTGACGTCCACCCTGCGATGCTGTCGAGCACGCTGAGGCGTTCTGCAGGCGTGTCGATGGAAACGCGCTTGTGCCCGGTAAAATCGAGCCAGATCAACTCGCTCGACCCGCCGCCGATATCGAACACGAGCGCCCATTCGCTGCTGCAATCGAGCAGCGGCGCGCAGCCCGCAACCGCCAGACGCGCCTCGGTCTCGCGATTGATGATTTCGAGTTCAAGCCCCGCCTCCTCTTTGACGCGGGCGAGGAATTCATCGCTATTTGCGGCGGCGCGACAGGCTTCCGTGGCGATGAGGCGCGAACGGTTCACGCCGGCGCGATGCATTTTGTCGGAGCATATTTTCAGCGCGTCGATAGCCCGGTTCATCGCCGGCGTGGAAAGCCTGCCGGTCTTGCCCATGTTTTCGCCCAGCCGCACGATCCGCGAAAACGTATCGACTACCGTAAAACCGTCGGGCGCGGGGCGGACGGCGATGAGCCGACAGTTGTTTGTGCCCAGATCGAGCGCGCCATAAACCGGCGCAACCTGAGCCTTGAACATCGGAGGGGCCATACCGCTTTGAGGCATCTCCCCCAATCCGCGCACGGGTGGAACCTTTTCAGCGGAATGGGGTTCGGATCGTGACGGTATCGGCGTAACAGACATTCGACCCGCAGCCGAAACGCCCCTGAGCGGCGTTTGCAGACTTGCGTCGTCGCTTTGCTGTTTACCGTCAGACATTAGCAGCTATTGAACCTGGATTGTCGACATGCATCGGAGGAAAGATATGTAATTCCGATTCTGGTATTGTATTTTAACAATTTTATTCAAAGCGTAAATGCATTTAATTGAGAAATATGTCAGCCTTCCGTTTAATCCCCTAAACGTCATCGCAAGCTTTGGATGCATCTCAACAAGAATTTTTGTCGGGTTCCGTTAAGCTTGTCGTATACAGCGAAAGCTGGTTCGGGAGGCATTGCTCTTGCGTAAAGTGAAAAGAATTGCCGCTTTCGCGACGCACGGGGTCATCCTGATGATCCTGATATTCGCGTTTGCACGCAGCGAAATCCTGGACTCTGAACTCAAAACTGCAGGGGTGACGACCCGCAAAAAACTCCCAGAAAAAAAAGTTGCGCCCCCTGCCAAGAAAGTCGAGCCGTCCAAGCCAGTTGTGACCGAACCTCCTGCTCAGGCTGTAGCGGAGCCAACTCCCGCTCCGCAGGAAAAGCTCGCGGCATCGCCAGACGCCGCTGACCGCCAGGTCGCTCTGCTGAACCGTCTCGTTGCGGCTTATCCGGACTTTCTCATCGGCCATGACGGCGTATCGATCATCTGGCGCAACGGCGAGCGCATGCAGTTCGATGACGGGAAAGCGAAAACCTACGGCGAGCGGCTTGAGTTGCCTGACATCGAGGATTCGTTTTTCGACGCCTACCCGACCGGACGCCCGAGCGAAAGGCCCGCGCAAAACGTTGATCCGGGTCGTTCGCTGCACGAGCCGTTCTTTGCAAGGATGTACGGCGACTGCAAATCCGGCGAGGTCGAGGCGCGAATGGCGGAGCTCGTCTGGCTTCCCAAAAACTCCGGTCAACGTATTCAGGTCACGACTGTGAATGGCGTCGACAAACGCCTGCAGACGATCTCAGACGAACTGGACGCGCTACCGCCGGAATTCCTGAAATATCTCACTCCGCTAGGCGACGTCTATAGCTGCAAGCCAATTGCAGGCACCGCCCGCATAAGCATGCATGGCTACGGCGCGGCCATCGACATCAATCCGGCGTTTGCCGACGACTGGCAGGATCGACGTCCGGTTAAGGGCAAATTTCGCTATCGCAACCGGGTGCCGTGGGAAATCGTCGAGATATTCGAAAAGCACGGCTTCATCTGGGGCGGAAAATGGAGCCGGTTCGAGACATCGCATTTCGAGTATCGGCCAGAGCTTTTGCCCGGTTTCAATCCGGCGCTACCCATTGCCTCCACAAGCGTTTCGCGGCCAGTTGCCGGCCGGGAGCCTAGGGTTGTAGCCGATCCGCCAGCGCTTTCGCCGCCCACCGCTGCGCCAGCGGATGTTGAGCTGCTGCCGCTTCCGACCCGTCAGCCGCGCAACATCCGTTGACCTTTGGCGCGAAACTGGACGATCGCGAACACGATGAGGCAGACGCTGCACAATGCATAAACCGCCGCCGCCGCCATCCACGATGTTGAGAATTCGGAAATGACCGGCACGGCGAACCCGGCAAGCGACGTGCGGGCCGCAAATGTGGTTGTCTCCATGGCGGCGTAGTGAACCGCGAAAACCGCCACTCCAATGACGGCCGCTCCGCCGAAAGTCACCACCACCCCGCGCGGACGATACGCCAGCCACAACGTGACGAGAGCCGCCTGCATCGCGACAACGGTCGCAAGCGCAACGCCGAGCGCCGAGTATTCCGGTTTGACAGCGCCCGATATCGACGCCATGGCCAGATAGTGCATCCCGGAAAGCGACGCGCCCAGACATACAACGCCCGCCGGCAGCCATGCCCCGCCCGACTGCCGTGACGAGCAGACGGCGAAGGCGATGATCGCGCCCACGATCGGCAAAGCGCCCGCAATAAGAACCGACTCCATGTCGTAACCGACCCGCACCGGCAATTTAACAGCCAGCAGCGCGATCAGTTGCATCGCCCCTGCGCTCAGGCCGAAGCACAGGCCAGCCGCGAAGAGACGCAGGCCGTGCCCCTCAACGCGCCCGCGATACATGTCCGCCGTCATGACAAGCGCCGTGAAGGCGCCGAAAACGATGACCGCTATGGAAAGCAGCGTCAGTCCATTATCGTAAGAGAACGGCATGGCTTCGTTTCCGTCCGGATTCAACGGTGTTGAGTTCGGCGCGAACTGCGCCATAAAGGGTCACGCCATGCATACAATATTCGGAGCGTCTGCGACGACAGAAATTGATTTATGGTTGCTTGGGCCGCTCCGGCAGCGCCTCGACCGGTCCGCCAGACGCTTTCCACGCCTGAAACCCGCCTTTGAGATGCGCGACCGGAGTTAGCCCCATCTTCTGCGCCGTCTGCGTCGCCAATGCCGACCGCCAGTCCACCGCGCAGTGGAAAATGAACGTTTTAGCTTCAGCAAAGACCGTCTTGAAATACGGGCTTTCCGGATCAATCCAGAATTCCAGCATGCCGCGCGGGCAATGCACCGAGCCGGGGATGCGGCCATCGCGCTCCACCTCGCGGATGTCGCGAATATCGACAATGAGCGCTTCGCCGCGCTGGGCGGCGGCAAACGCCTCCTCCGGCGAAATTTCGGTAATCTCCCGCCGGGCAGCCTCGACCATATCCTTTGAAGTCAATTTTGCGCCGGTCATGCTTTTCTCCGTGTTATTTTGGAAACAATACGCGGGTTCGGCCCGATAGCCAATAAAGGAGCAAACCGGCCCACTCTTTCACGGCAAGGTCGGTGCGCCGCAATCCTTCCGAGGGCCGGGAGAAGAAGCGCGTTGCGTCCACCCATCCGCGTGTCCGGTAGTCGACCGGCCAGGGAATGACATTGAACCCGGCCTTGCGGAAAAGCTCCATCGAGCGCGGCATGTGAAACGCCGAAGTGACGAGCAGCCAGTCGCCGCCCGACAAGTCGCCCAGCGTTTCGCGTGTCCTGACCGCATTCTCATGCGTGTTGCGGGATTGGCGCTCATAAATCACCTGCTCGGCGGGGATGCCAAAAGCCCTGAAAAAGCGCTCCGCCGCGACGGTTTCCGGGTCGGCTTCATAAATGAGGTCGGCCGAACCGCCGGTGAAGACGAGTTTGGCGCCCGGATATCGCCGCGCGAGCGCCACCGCCTCGATCATGCGCTCGCCTGCCTCGTTCAACGCCGCCTCGGGCCGCGCCGCGCTCACCATC
>JBGSLP010000055.1:0-3561 GCA_041740655.1 Alphaproteobacteria bacterium | reverse complement strand
CGATCGGGAGAGCCGAAGCGCCGCCGCTTTCCGGTGTAAGCCTAAACCTTGAGGCCGCCCTGCAACCATCCGACGCGGACTGGCTGAAAGGCGCACGCGTTTTTGCCTTCTGTGGCATTGGCAGGCCGGAAAAATTTTTCGAAACGTTGCGAAGCTCGGGCGCTGACGTAGCGGGCGCGCAGGACTTTCCGGACCACCACGTTTTCCATAACGATGATGCGAAGCAATTGCTGGCGAAAGCCACAGCGCTGAACGTAACGCTCGTCACCACCGAGAAAGACTACGTGCGACTGGTCGGAGCCAAGGACGGACCTTTGCTCGAATTGCGCGACAAGACCACGGCGCTTCCGGTCAATCTGGTGTTTGTCGAGGGGGACGAACAACGGCTGATAACCGCGTTATCCTCCCGCCTCGGGCGCGGCTGGCCTTATTGAGCGGGCTCAAGGCGCAGCACTTTTCCGTTTCCTTCATCAGTCAGCAGATAAAGCAGGCCATCGGGCCCCTGCTGCACATTGCGAATGCGTTCGCCCTCATCGGCAAGCAGTTCCTCCTGGGCGACCACCTTGTCGCCCTCGAACGTCAGCCTGCGCAGATGCGCGCCAGATAAAGCGCCGATGAACAGGTTGCCCTTCCATTTCGGAAACTGGTCGCCGTTGTAAAATGTCATGCCGCTGGGGGATATTGACGGTTTCCAGTAGACGACGGGCTGCTCCATGCCGGGTGCACTTGTTTTATTGGAAATAACCCCGCCGCCGTAATCCACGCCATAGGTGATTGATGGCCATCCGTAGTTGGCGCCGGGTTTGGTCAGGTTTATTTCATCGCCGCCCTGCGGGCCGAATTCGCCCGTCCAGACCTGATCGCTGCCGGGCCGAAGCGCTAACCCTTGCACGTTACGATGGCCATAGCTGTAAATTTCCGGCTTTGCACCGTCGCGCCTGGCGAACGGGTTATCATCGGGAACGGAACCGTCGTCGCGAATGCGGATGACCTTGCCCATGTGGCTGTTGAGGTCCTGCGCCTCTTTCATGCGCGAGTAGCGATCGCCGAGTGTGACAAGCAGATCGCCGCTCGGCGTAAACGCGAGCCGACCGCCATAATGGGCGCTTCCTGATGTTTTCGGCGCAGCCTTGAAGATGACCTCAAGGCCTTCCAGTGCGTCGCCGTTGAATTTCGCGCGCGCGACCTCAGTGCCTGCGCCGCCCCCTCCATTGCCAGCATAGGAAATGTAAACGTAGCGATTTTCAGCGAATTTCGGGTGAGCGGCTATATCGAGAAGTCCGCCTTGGCCGCGCGCATAGGCTTTGGGCGCGCCCGCAACGGGCGTCTTGACCAGCTTTCCATCGCGGATGAGGCGCACGCCGCCATTGCGTTCGGTCACCAGAATGTCCCCGCCGGGCAGGAACGCCATGCCCCATGGATGATCGAGTCCGGTCGCAACGGTTACGACATTGAAGCTTTGCAACTCCGATTTGACGGGTTTGGACAACGCATCGCCCGCCGTAAGGAGGTAGATGGCTGCGCCTGCAAACAGCGTCCCTGTCGCCAGTTTTGCGTTAACGCCTGCCTTGACAGCGCCCGTCAATCCACCACGATTTCGCCGATTCATGCTCGATCTCCTGCTGTTTATGCGGAGTTAGCGGCACGAACGGGAAACCGCAAGCTGGCGATAGCTCACAACAGCGTTAATGGCTGAAAATAACACGCCCGCCTTGAGGGGGAGGACCTCAAGGCAGGCGGGCTGGCTCACGGAGCATGGAGGCTCGACGAGGTCTTTGCATTTCGAGCGAAGGGAGAGTTCGCGAAACGTTGGAGACCTGGGCAGGTAGAAGCAATTTGCGTGCCAGCGCCGAGAAAGGCCCGTGCAGTGGTTTTCCGCAGCGGCTGGCTCTCAGGGCGCTAAAAAGCGGGCGCCGCAAAGGCTTGGCGCCTCCCGGCGATGCAGCGCGAGCGAAATTGGATGAAGGGCGAAAGGACGCATACGCAACTTCCATCTGTTCGGCTAGTTTCCCCGCCATGTTTATGATGGCACGAAAGACGGCGCCTATGCGTCTTGAATATCTGCAGGAGCACGCGGCGGGTGCTCGCAGACCGATCAACCTGCTGTTCTTGCACGGCATTTGTGTGGGAGCTTGGGTGTGGGCAGAGCACTTCCTGACGCATTTTGCAGGGCTCGGCTATAACAGCGTGGCGTTCAGCCTCCGTGGACATGGAGGCAGCGAAGGGCGCGACCGCATCCATACATTTTCGCTGCGCGACTTTGCCGAAGACCTCGACAGGGCGATGGCGGAGCTTGACGGGCCAACCGTCATCGTCGCCCACTCCATGGGCGGGGGTGTCGCTCAATACTGCCTGCGACGCGGCGGACGGGCGGCGGGTCTGGTGCTTATGTCGTCTGTTCCGCCCTATGGGCTCGCTTCTGCGTCGGCGACGATGGCGATGCGAGACCCCGCGCTCTGGCGTGAATTGAGCCGTCTCCAGAATAATCAGGCGGGCGGGGCCAACTTCGAGGTGCTCGAGCGTAGCCTGTTTTCCGCCGATCTGGGTGAAGACGAACGCCGCCGCATCCTGCCGATGTTCTCGCAACCGGCGACCCGCGCCAGCGTGGAACTGGCCGGATGGAAATCCATCGCACCGATGCCATGGGCAGCCCCGCCGGTGTTCGTCATGGGCGCCGCTAACGACCGCTTTATACCACCGTCCGAAGTTGCGCTCACCGCCGCGTACTATAGCGTCATGTCGCATATCGTGCCGGACGCCAGCCACGTCATGATGATCGGCCCGCAATGGCGCGACGCAGCCGACCCTCTCGCCGCGTGGCTAGACGAGCGATTCTCCTGAACTCTAAATCAATCGCTCCCTGGCCAGCAGTGGGCTGACGCTGGCGATGGCCGACATATTCACGAGGCCGCGCACCGTCGTTGCAGGCGTGACGATGTGCACTGATTTCGCCGCGCCCAGCAAAATCGGACCGATGGGAATGCCGCCGCCCAGCACCTTGATCATGGTGAAGGCGATGTTGGCGGCGTCGAGCGTCGGCATGATCATGAGGTTGGCCTGGCCCTTCAGCCGCGAGTTGGGGAAAATGTCCGCGCGGATTTTCTCCGATAGCGCCGAGTCCGCCTGCATTTCGCCCTCGGCTTCAAGCATGGGCGCCGCCTCCCGCACCAAAGCAAGCGCACGCCGCATTTTGGCCGCCGTATCGGTATCGGCGCTACCGAAGCTGGAGTGGGAGACGAACGCCACCTTCGGCTCTATGCCGAAGCTGCGCACCTGCTCGGCGGCAGCCAGCGCGATTTCGGCCAGTTGTTCGGTGCTCGGCGCATAATTGACGGCCGTATCGGCGATGAAGAACGTGCCCGACGGCAGCACCACGGCGCTGAGCGCGGCGAATGTATGGGCACCCTCCCGTTTGCCGATGATATCCTCGATGATCTTGAGCTGCCGGTCGAAGCGACCGACCGTGCCGCAGATCATCGCGTCCGCCTCGCCCGATTTCACCATCAGCGAGCCGACGATGGTCGCGCCCGCCCGCACCCGCGCCATCGCCTCGGCGGGCGA
>JBGSLP010000054.1:0-8329 GCA_041740655.1 Alphaproteobacteria bacterium | reverse complement strand
AACGTTCCAAGTCGCTGAAGCCAATCGGTCACAGCGCGCATCAAAATGATCCACAATGCTGTCTTTGCCGCCGGTAACGCAAACTTTAATGGTTTGCTTACCGGCGTCGAAGCATTTTCATTGTCATTGATCCTTTACGCTAATCTCGCAAAGGGTCATATTTTGGCTACGGAAATCAGTATTCTGAATCGATGTCATCAATTTGATGCGTAGACAGACGCTGCACGGTTAGCGGCGGGGAATTGGAGCGGTGAATGCGGGCGAAAAGTTTTGGACGCAGCTTGACGATTACGGGGCTTTTGGCGATCGCGACGATCTTCGGCGCGCTAAATGCAGGTCAGGCGCAAGACGTCTCCAGCATCGACAATTGGCTGAAATTTGACGACAAAAATAGCGGAAGCTGGGAACAGCCTTTCGACCGCTCGTTTGTGCAGCAGTGGGAATCACAGCCACAAAAAGGCTTCCCAACACTGTCGCGTGACAACATTGAACCCATGAAGGCCGCCATCAAGCGCTACGCCGACATCGTTGCGCGTGGCGGCTGGGATCGTGTGCCGAATGTCGAGATGCGCGTCGGCATGTCAGACCCGGCCGTTGCCGCCCTGCGCCGTCGCCTCGAAATCGAGGGAGACATGCGTCAGGCGGGTGGTGATCGTCAGACATTCGACTTTTACGTCGAGAAAGCGGTGAAGCGCGCCCAGGAACGCCACGGCATCGCTCCCACCGGCTATGTCGATAAAAACACGATTGCAGCCCTCAATATTCCGGCCAGCGCCAAGCTTCGCCAGCTTCGCGCCAATCTGGTGCGCATCACGAGCATGTCGAGCGCGACTGCCAAGGGCAAATATGTGCTGGTGAACATTCCTGCCGCACAGATCGAGGCGGTGCAGGACAACAGGGTCGTTTCGCGCCACTCCGGCGTCGTCGGCAAGGTTGACCGCCAGACCCCGATCCTGTCTTCAAGCATTCACGAATTGAACTTCAACAAGGAATGGTTCGTGCCGCCAACAGTGCTTCGGGAAGACCTTATTCCAAAGGGCCGAGATCTGGCTACAAAAGGCAAAAACGTGCTGGAGCAGTATGGCATAGATGCGTATGCGGATTTTAACGCCTATAAAAGGGGTCAGAAAATCAGCCCGCGCAGCATCGATTTCAATTCGCCGGCGGCTTTGGGCTACACCTACGTACAGAATGCCGGCGAGGAAAACCCGCTCGGATTTGTGAAGATCAACTTCCACAATACTCATGCCGTTTACATGCACGACACGCCGGCCAAGAGCATTTTCGCACGCAACTTCCGCGCGGAAAGCTCCGGCTGCGTGCGCGTCCAGAACATTCCCCAACTGGCCGCATGGCTGCTCGAGGATGCTGGCTGGAATGTAGCCCAGGTGCTGCGCATGAAGCAGACCGGCGAAAGGCTGGATGTCGCCTTGAAAAAGCGCGTGCCGCTTTACTTCACCTATGTCACAGCGTGGGCGACGCCCGACAAGGTCGTGCATTTCCGCCGCGACCTGTATCGCCGCGATGGCGTGGGGCTGACCGCATCGGCCTATTAAGCCCGACAAAGCAGCCTCCATTATGAACTCGAAAAAGCCGGACCCACACGTCCGGCTTTTTTCATGAGCGCCTCCACCATATCATGCGCCCGTTTTCCACGTTCCGGGAGAGTTGCCCGGAAGTCACGCGCGTTGTTGATGCATCCGCCCCAGATGTGTAGGCTGTTGCAATCTGGTTTCATAATTCGAGGCATGGCGGGCGAACGTATCGCATGCGCCAAGCCCTACCGAGAGGCACGACCCGTATGACGATGACATCCGCCGCGACAAACCTCCATGCCGACAACAGCTTTTTCACGGCCAGCCTTGCCGAAAGCGATGCTGAACTCGCATCAGCCATATCGAAAGAGTTCGATCGCCAGCAACACGAGATTGAGCTGATCGCCTCGGAAAACATCGTGTCGCGCGCCGTGCTGGAAGCCGTTGGATCGGTGCTCACGAACAAATACGCGGAAGGCTATCCCGGCAAGCGGTATTATGGCGGCTGCCAGTATGTCGATATCGCCGAGGAATTGGCGATCGACCGCGCCAAGCGCTTGTTCGGTTGCGGCTACGCCAACGTGCAGCCGCATTCCGGCAGCCAGGCCAACCAGGGCGTGTTCTTGGCGCTTATCAAACCCGGCGACGTCATTCTCGGCATGAGCCTTGCCGCTGGCGGCCACCTTACGCACGGCGCAGCTCCTAACTTGTCCGGCAAATGGTTCACGCCGGTCCAGTACGGCGTTCGTCAGGAAGACTCGCTGATCGACTATGATGAAGTCGAGCGGCTTGCCATGGAGCATAAGCCGAAAATGATCATTGCGGGCGGTTCGGCCTATCCGCGCGTCATCGATTTCCCCCGCTTCCGCGCCATCGCGGACAAGGTCGGCGCCTATTTCCTCGTGGATATGGCCCACTTCGCGGGTCTGGTGGCAGCGGGGCTGTATCCAAGCCCGTTCCCGCACGCGCATGTCGTGACGACCACCACCCATAAAACCTTGCGCGGCCCACGCTCCGGCCTGATCCTCACCAACGACGAGGAAATCGCAAAGAAAGTCAATTCGGCGATCTTCCCGGGTCTACAGGGCGGACCGCTGATGCATGTCGTCGCCGCCAAGGCGGTCGCATTCGGCGAAGCGCTGCGCCCATCCTTCAAGCTCTACATTCAAAACGTGATCGCGAACGCCAAATCCATGGGCGAGGCCGTGGTCTCGGCTGGATATGGCCTCGTGACCGGCGGCACCGATACGCACCTCATTCTCGTCGATCTGCGCCCGAAAGGCCTGACGGGCAAAGCGGCGGAAGCGGCGCTCGGTCGAGCGAACATCACCTGTAACAAGAACGCCATTCCGTTCGATCCGCAGAAACCGTTCATCACATCCGGCATCCGCCTTGGCTCGCCGGCTGGCACAACGCGCGGCTTCAACCAAACCGATTTCCATCAGATCGGGCAAATGATCGCCGAGGTGCTTGACGGCGTTGTCGCAAATGGGGACAAAGAGAATGGTCAGGTCGAGGCGAAAGTGAAGCGCCAGGCGATCGAACTTTGCGAGCGGTATCCGATCTACGCCGCAAGCTAACCATCTCAATTGCGAGCCGCACGCAAATGCGGCCCGCTCCATGCGAAGGCTAAAGCATGTTGTGTCCCTATTGTGGGGCGCAGAACACGCAGGTGAAGGATTCTCGGCCGTCGGAAGATGACCGCGCCATCCGTCGCCGTCGCGTTTGCGCCGATTGCGGCGGACGGTTTACGACCTTCGAGCGTGTGCAGTTGCGCGAACTCATGGTCATCAAGCGTAACGGACGGCGCGCGGCGTTTGACCGCGAGAAACTCACCAGATCCATCCAGATCGCAATGCGGAAACGGCCGGTCGAGCCCGATCGCGTGGAAAGGCTCGTCAGCGGCATCGTACGCCGTCTCGAAAATGCGAGCGACGGCGAAGTCACCTCGCTCCAGGTCGGGACTCTCGTCATGGAAGGCTTGCGCGGACTGGACGACGTCGCTTATGTGCGCTACGCATCGGTTTACAAAAATTTCCGCGAGGCGAGCGATTTCCAGACCGTCCTCGGCGAGTTGTCGAGCGACGCCGGAAGCCTTGGCCGGGGTCATGCCACGGATGAACTATCCTGAACGTATTATCCTCGCCAGCGCGGCTGAGGTGGATCAGCACGAGGCAAATTATTTGCGCCTCGCACTTTCTCTTGCCCGCTGGGGATTGGGGCAGACCTGGCCGAACCCGTCCGTCGGCGCCGTCATAGTCGCGGCTGACCGCAAACGGATTGTCGGTTGCGGGTACACAGGCCCGGGCGGCCGCCCGCATGCCGAGACGCGGGCTCTCGAACAGGCCGGCGCGGATGCAAGAGGCGGAACGCTCTACGTCACTCTGGAGCCATGCACGCACCATGGAATGACGCCGCCATGCACGAAAGCCATCCTCAAAGCGGGCATAGCGCGGGTTGTGTACGGTCTCGTCGACCCTGATCCACGCGTTGCCGGGCAGGGCCTTTCACAACTGGAACTGAACGGCGTGCGCGTCGATCAGGGCGGTTTTGAAGCCGAAGCGAGATATCTCACCCTCGGCCACACCTTGCGCATCACCCGCAACCGCCCGTTCGTGCAGGTCAAGCTTGCCGTAGGCGCCGATGGCCTCGTGCCAGCGGGAAACGGCGCTCCCGTCTGGGTCACATGCGAGGAATCGCGGGCCTATGCGCATCTGCTCAGGGCGCAGGCCGATGCGATAGTGGTCGGAAGCGGCACGATGAAAGCCGACGATCCGCAGCTCACATGCCGCCTGCCGGGGCTGTTCGAGCATTCGCCAATTCGGATCGTATTCAGCGGCAAGGCTGATTGCCAACCCACGTCAAAGCTGTTTGACGATGTTAAAAATGTACCCGTCTGGATCGTGACGTCTGACAAGGCGAGCAGGGCGCACGTCGCAGCGCTGCGGAATGCCGGGGCGAAGGTCATTGAAACGCCGCTGACTTATGGCCGGCTCGCCATCGCCCCGGCGCTGGAAAAACTTGCGGCTCTGGGCATCACCCGCTTGTTCGTCGAGGGCGGGCCATTGCTCGCGGGCGCGTTTCTGGACGCTGATATGGCCGACGAAATCCTGATTTTCATGGCGGCCAAATCCGCAGGACCCGGCGGGCTGCTTCCATTTGGCGAGCAAGGTCTGGAAAAGCTGTATAAATTAAGCGGTTTCGAGCGTATCGGGGTGAGGCAAATCGCTTGCGATAGCGTAGAAACCTACAGGCGGACCGTATGGCCTGCGTGAGCGGGCTGGCGTCCTCCCCCGTTCAACTCAAAAAGCTTACATAATGTTCACAGGCATCGTTACAGCGCTCGGCGCAGTCACCCGCAGGGAAAATGGGCGCTTTTCCATCGCCAGCGTCTATCCCGCCGCCTCCATCGAGATCGGCGCGTCCATCGCGTGCGATGGCTGCTGCCTCACGGTTACGACCGTCACCGCAGACGCGCAGGGCAGCATATTCACCGTCGACGTTTCCGAGGAAACGCTGCGGCGCACGACGCTCGGCGAATGGCGGGAGGGCACGCGCGTCAATCTGGAGCGATCCCTAACGCTGGGTCAGGAGATGGGGGGGCATATGGTTGCGGGCCACGTGGACGGCGTGGCGCGCATCCTTGCCGTCACGCCGGAGGGCGTATCCCAGCGGTTCGAAATTGAAGCGCCGGAGACCCTTGCCCGCTACATCGCCTCGAAAGGCTCCGTCGCCCTCGACGGCACGTCGCTCACGGTCAACGACGTGAGCGGCCCGGTATTTACGGTCAACCTCATCCCGCATTCGCTCGCGGTCACAACGTGGGGGCAAAAGCGCGCAGGAGACCGCCTGAATCTGGAAGTGGATTTGATCGCGCGTTATGTGGCAAGACTAATGGATGTGCGGTAGTCGCCGCCAGTTTGGGTATCGTCATGACAATCGCTGCGAAACACGAACATTTCGGCCAACTCTCGCCAATCGAGGATATCATCGAGGATGCGCGCAACGGGCGCATGTTCATTCTCGTGGACGCCGAAGACCGCGAGAATGAGGGCGATCTCGTCATCCCCGCGCAAATGGCGACGCCGGACGCGATCAATTTCATGGCGAAATACGGCCGCGGCCTTATATGCCTCGCCATCACGCAGGATCGCGCGGAAACGCTCAAGCTTGAGTTGATGGCGCGGTCGAACCAGACGCGCCACACCACCGCCTTCACCGTGTCCATCGAAGCGCGCGAGGGCGTGACGACCGGCATCTCCGCTCATGACCGCGCGCGCACCATCGCCGTCGCTATCGACGCGGAAAAGGACGCTCGCGATATTGTTTCTCCCGGCCATGTATTTCCGCTGGTGGCGCGCGACGGCGGCGTTCTCATGCGCGCCGGACATACGGAGGCGGCGGTCGATATTGCGCGGCTGGCGGGCGTCGCGCCGGCGGGCGTGATTTGTGAAATCATGAACGATGACGGCGCCATGGCGCGATTGCCGGATTTGCTGCCTTTTGCACAATTCCACGGCCTGAAAATCGGCGCGATTGCCGATCTCATCGCGTATCGACGCAAATATGACAGCCTGATGCGTCTGGTCGAGGCGACGACAATCACCAGTCCCTATGGGGGCGAGTTCGATCTCAAGGTCTACGCCAACAGCATGGATGGCTGCGAGCATATCGCGCTGGTGAAGGGCGACATATCCGGCCCCGATCCTGTGCTGGTGCGCGTGCATGCGGTCAATGTGCTGGAAGACATGCTCGGCTCGGGTCGCAATGGCGGGCGACGCTCGCTGGTCGAGCGCGCGATGCGCGCCATCGCGAAGGAGGGGCGCGGCGTCATGGTGCTCATCCGCGACGTGAAGGCGGCGTCCGTGACCTCGACGCTGCATGACGAGATGGGCGTGCCGAGCAGCGGGCGACTGGTCGATTACGGCATCGGCGCGCAAATCCTGCTCGATCTCGGTGTGCGCAACATGACGCTGCTGTCGAACTCGCCGACGCCGAAGGTGGTCGGGCTGGACGGCTTCGGCCTCTCCATAGCCGGTCGGCGGACCATCGAATGATGACGCTCAAGGCTGGCGAGCAGGGCGTTCTCATCGTCATTTCGCGCTATTACGAGGAAATTGCCGGCGAACTCCTGAAGGGCGCGGTCGCGACGCTTGACGCGGCGGGGATCGGCAATGACATAATGAATGCGCCGGGCGCGCTGGAAATTCCTCCGGCGATCGCCATGGCAATCGACGCCAAACGCTTCACGAAATGGACGCCCGAAGGCCGATATCGCGGCGCCATCGCGCTTGGCTGCGTCATTCGCGGCGAGACCACGCATTATGATATCGTCGCGGGCGAGTCCGCTCGCGCCCTGATGGATTTGAGCGTTCGGCACTGCCTCCCGATCGGGAACGGCATACTGACGGTCGAAAATGAAGCCCAGGCGCTTGAACGCGCCAGAATGGACAAGCTCAACAAGGGTGGCGATGCTGCAAAGGCGTGCATTGCCCTCATAAAGCTTCGCGACGATCTTTCGCGTAACGACTAACTTAATTGGAAATCCATGTCAGAGTTTGAAACGCCGCCGCTCGTCGTCACGCGCTATACCGCCCGTCTTGCCGCCGTGCAGGCGCTTTATCAGATGGATCTGGTGCAGACGGGCGTCAAAACCGTAATTGGCGAGTTTGCCGACCATCGTTTCGGGCAGGAGGTGGACGGGCAGCATTATTCGGAGGCCGACCGGGCGTTTTTCGAGGATTTGCTCAACGGCGTCGTGCGCGAGCAGACGGGCGTTGATGAAACGGTGGCGGCTCACCTTGCGGAGGGGTGGAAGCTGTCGCGGCTCGACAGCATTCTGCGCGCCGTGCTGCGCGCGGGCGCCTACGAACTCATGCATCGCCCGGACGTGCCCGTGAAGGTGGTCATCAACGAGTATCTCGATGTCGCGAACGCGTTTTTCGACGGCGGCGATGAGGCTGGCGTCGTCAACGGTGTGCTCGACAAGGTGGCGCGCCGGGTGCGGACGCAGGAGATGGGCAAGGGGAATGGCAAAAGCGCCTGAATGGGGCGATCAAACGATCGGCGAGATCGAGATGATCGCCGAGTATTTCGCGCCGCTTGCTGCGCATACCCCCGGCAGCCTCGGGCTGAAGGACGACGCGGCCTATCTGACCGACTACGGCAATCGCCTAATAGTTACAATGGATGCGCTTGTGGCCGGCGTCCATTTTTTCCCCGATGACGCACCCGAGGATATCGCGTGGAAAGCGCTGGCGGTGAATGTGTCGGATCTGGCGGCGAAAGGCGCTCGCCCGCTGTCTTACACGATGGCTCTCGCAGTGCCCGGCAAGCCCACGCGCGACTGGATTTCAAATTTTGCGCTCGGGCTGGAAAAAGCTCAGAATACGTTCCGCATCGGTCTTCTTGGCGGCGACACAACCTCGACACCAGGGCCACTGACTATCGCCATCACCGCGTTCGGCGCGGTTGGTGGGCGGCAAATGATCCGGCGTCATCGCGCACGTCCGGGACATGGAATCTACGTCAGCGGCACGATTGGCGATGCGGCGCTGGGCCTGAAACTGCGGCGCGGCGACCCTGACGCTGCAACCTGGGCGCTCGATGCCAAGGGACGAGAGCAACTGTTGCAGCGCTACCTGCGGCCGACTCCACGGATCGCGCTTTCCGATGTAATGCTCAACCGCGCCGCCGCTTCGATGGACGTCTCCGATGGCCTCATCATCGACCTGACGCGCCTTTGTCACGCGAGCGGCTACGGCGCGCGCATCGAGGCCACCGCGATTCCCCTG